>NZ_JBSGGG010000019.1:0-192216 GCF_053603795.1 Nocardia sp. NPDC004123 | reverse complement strand
GCCGCCACCGCGATGCGTACCCCCGACAGCGCTCCCCCAGCCGACCGCGCGCTGAAACGACTGCTGGCCTCGGTGCCCTTCGCCAGCGCGAGCTCTGCGGGAGACCGCAATTCGGGCTCGAACCGGTCGGATCGTGGGCCTCGCGACGGCGATGGGCGGAGTCCCGGACGTGACCGCACCGGGTCCGCGGGCGGACGTTCCGTCAGCGGCAATCGTGGCGGGGACGCCGCCGGCGGTCGCGAGGGCCGCGGTCCCAAGCAGGGTGATCAGGCTGACCGCGGTGAGTCGCTCGGCGGCGACCGCGCGGGCGGCCGGAGTGGCTCGTTCGATCGCGAAAGGACTGCGGGGCGCGGGGGCCGGGGGCCGAAGCGGACCGCGGCGGACGCGAAGGCCGGCATGAGCAGTGCCGCGGCCCGCCGGGCCGAGCGGGCCGGGGCCGATCCGGTGCGGGTGGTGGCGCGGGATGTGCTGCGGGCCGTGCGGGAGCGGGACGCCTACGCGAATCTGGTGCTGCCCGGACTGTTGCGGGAGCGGCATATCAGCGGGCGTGATGCGGCGCTGGCCACCGAATTGACCTATGGGGCCTCACGCTCGCAGGGGCTGCTGGACGCGGTGATCGCGGACTGCGCGGGGCGAGATGTCGAGGAGATCGACGGACCGCTCCTGGATGCGTTGCGGCTGGGGACCTATCAGCTGCTGCGCACCCGGATCGGCGCGCACGCGGCGGTCGACACCTCCGTCGCGCTGGTGCGAGCGGAGTACGGGCAGGGGCGGGCCGGGTTCGTGAACGCGGTGCTGCGGCGGGTGGCCGAACGCACTCCCGAGGAGTGGGTGGAACGGCTCGCGCCGCGGGACCCGCTGGGGCACTTGGCATTCGAGTACGCGCATCCGGTCTGGATCGCGCAGGCCTTCGCGGACGCCCTGGGTGCGCGGGCCGGCGAGCTGGCCGACGTGCTGGCCGCCGACGACGCACGGCCCGCCGTGCACCTGGTGGCGCGCCCCGGCGATATCACCGCCGAGGAACTGGCCCTGGTCACCGGCGGCGAGGAAGGCCGCTGGTCGCCGTACGCGGTGTACCTCGAGGGCGGTGATCCGGCCAAGCTGGAGCCGGTCCGCGAGGGCATGGCCGCCGTCCAGGACGAGGGCAGCCAGCTGGTCGCCCTGGCTGTCACCCGCGCGCCCCTCGAGGGCCCCGACACCGGCCGCTGGCTCGACCTGTGTGCCGGGCCCGGCGGAAAAACCGCGCTGCTGGCCGCGATCGCGGATATCGACGGCTTCCGCGTCGATGCCGTCGAACCCGCCGAGCACCGCGCCGACCTGGTCCGCAAGGCGACCCGCGGCATGCCCGTGGACGTCCATGTCGCCGACGGCCGCGACAGCGGCCTGACTCCGGGCTTCGACCGCATCCTCGTCGACGCCCCCTGCACCGGCCTGGGCGCCCTGCGCCGCCGCCCGGAGGCCCGCTGGCGCCGCCAGCCCTCCGACGTCCGCGACCTGGTCACCCTGCAGCGCGAACTCCTCACCGCCGCATGGGATCTCGTTCGCCCCGGCGGTGTCGTGATCTACTCGACCTGCTCCCCGCACCTCCCGGAAACGGTCTCCGTGGTGGCCGATATGGTCCGGCGCACCGGCGCGGAACAGCTCGACACCCGCGAGCTGCTCCCGGGCGTCCCGGAACTCGGAGACGGCCCCGGCGCCCAGCTGTGGCCCCACCGCCACGGCACCGACGCCATGTTCCTGGCCGCCCTGCGCAAACCGCTTCAGCCGCAATAGGGTCCGACCCGCCCCAGCGTCCGGCCCGGCCCGCCCGTGCACCGAGGCCGAACGCTGGGTGAGCCGATCCGTGCGCCGCAGATCCATCGGCGGTCGCGTGAGTCTGTGACTCGCAGATCCACCGGCGGTCGTGTGGGTGCGTGCCGTGGACCTACCGACAGTCGTGCAGTTCTGTGCGCCGCAGATCCATCGGCGGTCGCGTGAGTCTGTGACTCGCGGATCCACCGGCGGTCGTGTGGGTGCGTGCCGTGGACCTACCGACAGTCGCGTAGTTCTGTGTGCCGCAGACTCACCGGCGGTTGCGCGAACGTGGAGGTCGCCGCGATCGTGGTTCGGTGCGCGTTGGGTCGTCGCGGATTCGCGGCGGTTGTCAGTCGGGGACGTTGCGGTCGAGCTCGTCGAGCCAGGCGGCGGCCGAGGCATCACTCGGCGCGCGCCAATCACCGCGTGGGGACAGCGATCCGCCCGAGCCGACCTTGGGGGCATTCGGGAGGGTGGAGCGTTTGAACTGGCTGGTCTGGATGAAACGGCGCAGGAATTCGGCCAGCCAGTGTTTGACGGCGGGCAGGTCGTATTCGTGGCGCTGGTCGGCGGGGACGAGGTCGGGCCAGCCGCCGCGGGTGCGGTCGGACCAGACATGGTGGGACAGGTAGGCGATGCGGCTCGGCAGGTCGCCGAAGCGGAGCAGGTGGTAGAGGTGGAAGTCCTGGAGTTCGTAGGGGCCGACGGTGGCCTCGGAGCTCTGCGGCGGAGCGTCGCCGTCGGCAGGAATGAGTTCGGGGGAGATCTCGGTGGCGAGAATGGAGGCCAGGACCTCACCCGCCTCGGGCCCCAGCTCGCCGGTGTCGATCGTCCAGGCCACCAGGTATTTGATCAATGTCTTGGGGACCGAGGCGTTCACGCTGTAGTGGGCCATGTGGTCGCCGACGCCGAAGGTGCACCAGCCCAGCGCGAGTTCGCTGAGGTCGCCGGTGCCGACGACCAGGGCGTTGTGCAGATTGGCGAGCCGGAACAGGTGTGAGGTGCGCTCGCCCGCCTGCACGTTCTCGTAGGTGACGTCGTACTGCGGAACCCCTTCGGCGGCAGGGTGCTTCAGGTCTCGCAGCATCTGCGTGGCCGATGGCCGGATGTCGATCTCGTGTGCCGTCGCTCCGACCGCCCGCATCAGCCGCCGCGCGTCCTCGAGGGTGCGGGTACTGGTGGCGAAGCCGGGCATGGTGTACGCCAGGACATTCGAGCGCGGCAGTCCCAGCCGGTCCATGGTCTGGGCAGCCACGATGAGCGCCACCGTGGAGTCCAGGCCGCCGGACACCCCGATCACCACGCGCTGTGATCCGGTGGCGGTCAGCCGGGTGCTCAGTCCCTCCACCTGGATGCGATGCACCTCGGCGCAGCGCTCGTTGCGGCGGGCCGGATCGGCGGGAACGTAGGGGAAGCGCGGGATCTCGCGCCGCAGCGCGACGGTCCCGGCGGGCACGGGCAGCTCGACGTCGATCCGCCGGAACCGTTGCAGCCGCTCCCGATGATCGTGCACGGTGTCGGCGAAGCTGGTGGTGCGCAGCCGGTCCGCGGCCAGCCGCCGCAGATCGATATCGGCGGTGACCACCTGCGGATGTCCGGCGAACCGTTCGCCCTCGGCCAGCACATTGCCGTTCTCGCACACCAGTGCCTGTCCGTCCCAGGCCATGTCGGTGGTCGACTCGCCGTGCCCGGCAGCCGAATACAGGTACGCGGCGAGATACCGCGCCGAATGTGAGGCGCACAGTTCGCGCCGGTAGTCGGCCTTGCCGATGACGATATTGCTGGCCGACAGATTCACCAGCACACTGGCCCCCGCCAGCGCGGCGAAACCGCTGGGCGGCAACGGTACCCAGCCGTCCTCGCAGATCTCGAGATGGAACACGAAATCCGGCAGGTTGCTCGCGGCGAACAGCAGATCGGCCCCGAACGGCACCCGCTGCCCGGCGATCACCACCTGGTCGTCGAGGGCCTCCCGCGCGGCCGCGAACTGACGCTTCTCGTAGAACTCCCGATAGTTGGGCAGGTAGCTCTTGGGTGCGGCGCCCAGCACCCGGCCCCGGTGAATCACGATGCCGCAGTTGAACAGCCGGCCCTGCGCCCGCACCGGCGCGCCCACCACCAGCACCGTCTCGATGGCGGTGCTCTCCTCGACCACTCGCTCGAGCGCCAGGCCGACCGCGGCGTCCAGCGCGTCCTGATGGAACAGGTCGTCGGCGGTGTAGCTGGACAGCCCGAGCTCGGGGAAGATCGTCAGCGCCGCGTGCTCGGCCGCGGCGCGCCGGGCCAGCAGCAGGGTCTGTTCGGCGTTGAAGCCCGGATCGGCGACCCGCACCGGTGGCACGGCCACCGCGACCCGCGCGAACCCGTGCCGATACAGCGAATCGAACGGCAGTTGCTGTGACAACACCGACCCCTTTGCATCCGGCCGAGGCGATCATGACTCGACCGCAATCTACCCATGCCGGGCGCGCGCCGGGGCCCCGGCCACGCCGGAGTCACTCGCGGGCGGATTGTTCCCGCAGGCGGGCAAGGGTTTTCGAGAGGATCCGGGAGACGTGCATCTGCGAGATGCCCATCTGCTGGGCGATCTGGGTCTGGGTCATGGATTCGAAGAAACGCATGGTGAGGATGCGGCGTTCGCGTTCGGGGAGCCCGGCCAGCAGGGGCCGGATGGCCACGTATTCCTCGACCCGGTCGAACTGGGATTCTTCCTCGCCGAGGGTGTCGAGGAGCGAGGCCTCGGTGTCGCGGCCGACGGAGACGGCGTCGATGCTGCTGGGCTGGTAGGCGTTTCCGGCGATGACCGCCTGGGTCACCTCGTCGGCGTCGATCTCGAGGGCGGCCGCGATCTCCTTGGCGGTGGGGGAGCGGCCCAGCTGCTGGGAGAGGGCGTCGATGGCGGAGCCGATGCGCAGGTGGGTTTCCTTGACGCGGCGCGGCACCCGCATGGCCCAGGTGTTGTCGCGGAAGTAGCGGCGGACCTCGCCCATGATGGTCGGCACCGCGAAGGACAGGAAGTTGGAGCCGCGGGAGATGTCGAAGCGGTCCACCGCGTGCACCAGCCCCACCCGCGCGACCTGGGTGAGGTCGTCGAAAGGCTCACCGCGGCCGCTGAATTTGCGGGCGATGTGATCGGCGAGGGGAATGCAGCGGTTGATCAGTTCGGTGCGCAGTGCGGCGCGCCGCCCGGATTCCGGTGCGGCGGCGGCCAGTTCCTCGAACAGCGTGGTGACGTCGTCGTAGCCGGAGACGCTGCGCGCGACCTCCTCGACCTCCTCGACCTCCTCGGCGTCGACCGTCTCCTCGGCGGTGTCCTCGGTCTCGGTCTCGTCCGGTTCCCGGTCGTCGCGCGGTTCCTCGGGTCCCGGCGCGTCGGCGGATGCTGTGAACACGTGGTCTCCGTCGGTCACTACGCCTTCCCCCGGACCCGCCGGAACTCCACCGCCGTCGGGTATCCGGAGATCGCCGGATCGAAGGGTTCCTGAGTGGCGGTGACCTCGTCGGAGAGCGTCCGCAGCACGTGCCAGCCGAAGCTGCGCTGGTCCGGTAGCCCCTCGGCCCCGGCGATGCCGCTCACCCGCACGATCAGATCCGAGTCGCCGACCGTGAACACACACTGCAGCGTGGTGCCCGGCGCGGCGACGGCGATCAGCGTGGAGGCCGCCTCGTCGACGGCGAGCCGGATATCGGCCACTTCGTCCAGGGTGAAATCGCTGAGCAGCACCAGTGTTTCGGCGAGTCCGCGCACGATGGGCAACTGGGAGACGGACGCGGCGACACCGATCTCGACCGGTGTACCGCGCAACCCTTGTTCCGCCGAAATGTTGATCACTCTGTAGAGGCTACCCATTCCGGTGCGCGGCAATCAGCCATTCCCGTTGACGTGGGGGCTTTGGGGGGCTGCCGATAGACTGCGGCCCGTGTGCACCTCTTCCTCCCCCTTCCAACGGCCCGCTCCGATGATCGCCCCGTCCATCCTGTCCGCCGACTTCGCGAATCTCGCGGCCGAACTGCAAGCGATCGAGGGCGCCGACTGGGTGCACGTCGATGTGATGGACAACCACTTCGTCCCGAATCTGACGCTGGGTCTGCCGGTGGTGGAAAGCCTGTTGAAGGTGACCGACATTCCGATGGACTGCCACCTCATGATCGAGAACCCGGAGCGCTGGGCCCCGGGCTACGCCGAGGCCGGTGCCTACAACGTCACTTTTCACGCCGAGGCCACCGACAACCCGATCGCGGTGGCGCGTGACATCCGCGCGGCGGGCGCCAAGGCCGGGCTCTCGGTCAAGCCGAACACCCCGATCGAGCCCTACCTCGAGATCCTGCGCGAATTCGACACCCTGCTGGTCATGAGCGTCGAACCCGGTTTCGGCGGACAGTCTTTCATCGCGCACGTGCTCGACAAGGCCCGGCAGGTGCGCCGCCTGGTCGACGCCGGTGAGCTGCGCCTGGTCGTGGAGATCGACGGCGGCATCAATATGGACACCATCGAGCAGGCCGCCGAGGCCGGCATCGACTGCTTCGTGGCGGGCTCTGCGGTGTACGGCACCCCGGACCCGGCCGCGACCGTGGAAATCTTGCGGCAGAAGGTGATCGCGGTCGAGGCGGCGTCCGCGCAGTAGCGCGGGCTCAGTGCTGTAGCACCGCTTCGATCACCGATTCCAGCGGCGGAACGCTGTCACTGGCATCGGGGGAGTGCACCCAGGTGCGGTATCCCGTCCGCTCGTCGTCGGCGGACGGGAGCACGACCTGCGCTCCCGGGCACGCGACGGTGGCGTAGAGCCGGAACAGGGCGGCGGCCACCGATTTGGTGAGGGACTCCGGCCGGGCGGGGCCGGTGATGAAGGTCCATCGCCGTGCCCGGGGATGGTGCACGACCGGCCCGGCCAGATCGGCCTGCGCCAGCTGTTGCTGGACGCGTTCGCCGAGGTCGGCGGGCATGGTGATGGCCCCGTACCGAGTGCCTATCTCCAACAGGATGTGCCGTGACGTCGGGTCGATCGATGCCGGCAGGTGAAATTCGCGTCGGTACTGTACGCAGCGAACTTCGAGTGTCGAATCGAGAAGCATGGTCACGCCGCACCCCCAACTGTGCCGATTGTGTTGTCTGCCACCTGAATCCGACCCGCGCGGGGTCCAACCTTCCTTCGGTTCTGCTTGCGATGATCGTCACGGCCCGGATCGGCCGTGGACACGGTGACCGTTCTGCACTGAACTGCTCGCGGAGAAGTTGAACTGTGGGAATCAGCTGCATAACAATCTTGCGACCATATTCGCTGCCGCGCAAGATTCTGGATTGAGCGAGTCGTGAATCGGGTACCTCTCCGCGTTGGGCCAGGTCAGGCCATTCAAAGTATCGGTAAATCCCGGCGTTTCAATTGGCGATCGCAACCAATGAACACAATTATCCGATCGCACATTGGCTTACGCCCGATTTCGTCCATCCACCGGTATCCAACGCTCCAGTGAACGAGGCCGCATGTCGCCTACGACCCCGCGTCGTTAGTCTGAAGGGGACGGCCGTCCACGCGGGAATACCGCGTACCGCACCGGCTGTTGGCTCGAGCGGAGCACGCACACGCGATCAGGGAGAGGTACGCATGTTCACAGGCATCGTCGAGGAGCTGGGCGAGATTCTCGCCACCGAGCAGCTGGACGATTCGGCGCGGCTGACCATTCGCGGCCCGCTGGTGACCTCCGATGCGGGACACGGTGATTCGATCGCCGTCAACGGCGTCTGCCTCACCGTGGTGGATCGGAAGGTCGAGGGCGACACCTTCACCGTCGACGTCATGGCCGAGACCCTGGACCGCTCCAGCATCGGCGGCCTGACCGTGGGCTCCCGTGTCAACCTCGAGCGCGCCGCGGCCGTGAACAGCCGCCTGGGCGGGCACATCGTGCAGGGTCACGTCGACGGCACCGGCACCATCGTCTCCCGCACCCCGTACGAGAACTGGGAGGTCGTGCGAATCTCCCTGCCCGACAGCATCGCTCGCTACGTGGTGGAGAAGGGCTCGATCACCGTGGACGGCATCTCGCTGACCGTCTCGGGTATCGGCCTGGCCGAGGACGCCTTCGCCGACGGCGCCAAGGACTGGTTCGAGGTGTCGCTCATCCCCACCACCCGCGAGCTCACCACCCTCGGCACGGCCCCGGTCGGCACCACCGTGAATCTCGAAGTCGACATCATCGCCAAGTACGTCGAACGGCTCGTACAGCGCGGCTGAAGGCCGCGAGGCCGGGAGTCGGCGCAAATCGGGCGCTGGGGCTGGCCTACTGTAGTGAGGCACCTAATTCGAGATGGAGCACAACAGACGTGACCAGGTTCGACACCATCGAGCGCGCAGTCGCCGATATCGCCGCCGGTAAGGCGGTTGTCGTCGTCGACGACGAGGGCCGGGAGAACGAGGGCGACCTCATCTTCGCGGCGGAGAAGGCGACACCCGAGCTGGTGGCTTTCATGATCCGCTACACCTCCGGTTACATCTGTGTGCCGCTCACCGGGGACGACTGCGATCGCCTGGGCCTGCCGCCGATGTACGCGGTCAACCAGGACAAGCACGGCACCGCCTACACCGTCTCCGTCGACGCCCGCGAGGGCATCACCACCGGCATCTCGGCCGCCGACCGCGCCACCACCATGCGCGTGCTGGCCGACCGCAATGCCAAGTCCGACGATCTGACCCGCCCGGGTCACGTGGTTCCGTTGCGTGCCAAGGACGGTGGCGTGCTACGCCGGCCCGGCCACACCGAGGCCGCCGTGGATCTGGCCCGGATAGCCGGGCTCAGCCCCGCCGGCGTTATCTGCGAGATCGTCAGCCAGAAGAACGAGGGCGACATGGCGCGCACCGAGGAGCTGCGCATCTTCGCCGACGAGCATGATCTGGCGCTCATCTCCATCGCCGACATGATCGCCTGGCGCCGCCGCAACGAGAAGCACGTCAAGCAGGTGGCCGAGGCCAAGCTGCCCACCGAGTTCGGCGACTTCCTGGCGATCGGCTACGAGAGCGAATACGACGACGCCGAGCATGTGGCCCTGGTCATGGGCGATATCGGCGACGGCACGGACGTGCTGGTCCGCGTGCACTCCGAGTGCCTCACCGGCGACGCCTTCGGCTCGCTGCGCTGCGACTGCGGCCCGCAGCTGGACGCCGCCATGGAGATGATCGCCCAGCAGGGCCGCGGCGTGCTGCTCTACATGCGCGGCCACGAGGGCCGCGGCATCGGGCTGCTGCACAAGCTGCAGGCCTACCAGCTGCAGGACGGCGGCGCCGACACCGTGGACGCCAACCTGGACCTGGGCCTGCCCGCCGACGCGCGCGACTACGGCATCGGCGCCCAGATCCTCGCCGACCTGGGCATCACCTCGATGCGGCTGCTCACCAACAATCCCGACAAGCGCGCCGGGATCGAGGGCTACGGCCTGAGCATCAGCGAGCGGGTGGCGATGCCGGTGCGCGCCAACAAGCACAATCTGCGGTATCTGCGCACCAAGCGGGATCGGATGGGCCACGACCTGGTCGGCCTGGAAGACCTGGACCTGGGCGAAACCGCGAACTGACGCGCCGGAACCGACTATCGAGAGGGCGGAACGAGAATGAGCGGTACGGGCGTACCGGCCTTCGAGCTGGCCGATGCCAAGGACCTCAAGCTGGGGATCGTGGCATCGCGCTGGCACACCACCATCTGCGACGCGCTGGTGGCGAACGCGGAGCAGACCGCCCGGGCCGCGGGCGTCGCCGACATCACCGTGGTCCGGGTCGCCGGCGCGATGGAGCTGCCGGTGGTGGCGCAGGCACTGGCCCGCAGCCATGACGCGGTGGTAGCCCTGGGCGTCGTGATCCGTGGTGAGACACCGCATTTCGAGTACGTGTGCGATTCGGTGACCGCCGGTCTGACCCGGGTGTCCCTCGATGAGAGCACCCCGGTCACCAATGGCGTGCTCACCGTGAACACCGAGCAGCAGGCGCTGGATCGCGCGGGCCTGCCCGGCTCGATCGAGAACAAGGGCGAGCAGGCCGCGGCCGCCGCCCTCGACGCCGCGCTCACCCTGCGCGAGCTGACCCAGACCGTCTAGCCATGCCGGTCGTGCGGATCTGGAAGCGGGACGGCGGCTCCGAGGAGCCGCCCCGCAAGCCTGCCGCCACGCCGGAAACGCCTGCGGCGCACTCCGATCCGCGGGCCGAGCAGAGGACGGAGTCCGAGGACGCCATGGCCGAGCCGACCGAAACCGAGACGCCGGTGCAGCCCGGCACCGCCGCGGGTGATTGGGATCTCGAGGTGCGACCGCACCACGCCATCGTCACCGTGCGGATCGTGGCGGCGGTGCTGGCGGCCATCTTCATCTTCGGCGGCATCGTGCTGCGGCACGGATCCACCGGCGTGAACTTCCGGGTCTCCGACCAGATCGGCCTGATGGTGTTCGGTCTGCTGCTGGCCGGCGGCGTGCTGACGCTCACCCGGCCCCGGGTGCGAGTCGGCCGGCGCGGGGTGACGGTGCGCAATATCGTGGGCGACAGCGAGTTCCAGTGGAAGGACATCCGCGGGATCTCCTTCCCGGACAAGAAGTCCTGGGCCCGGCTGGAATTGGCGCACGACGAGTACGTGCCCATGATGGCCATCCGCTCCAACGACAAGATGCGCGCTGCGGAGGCCATGGACCGGTTCCGGGAACTCGGCGCCAAGTACAGCGCCGAGCACCAGGACCGACGCTAGCGCGGGGCGCCGAGCACCGCGCCCTCGCGGCGCGGGTCCGCGCCGCCGATCCAGCCATTACCGTCGCGGACCAGGGCCGACAGACCGCTGGACTGCGGGGCGACCGAGACCTGGTCGCCGTACTGGCGCAGTTTCTGCACCAGCGGATCGTGGTCGCCGTTGTCGGAGGCGTCTACGGCCGGATGCTCACCACCCACATAGGTGGTGGGGGAGTTGGCCGCGCCGAAGTCGATCATCGACACCGCCTGCTGCGGGTTCATGCCCCAATCCAGCATGCCCACAAGGGTTTTCACCACGAACTGGATGATCACCGCCCCGCCGGGCGAACCGGTGACATAGCTGAGCGCGCCGCGCGAGCCGTCGGGATTGCGGTCGAAGACCAGGGTCGGGGCCATGGAGCTGCGCGGCCGCTTGCCCGGGTCGAGGCGGTTGGCGATCGGGGTGCCGTCCTTGTCGGCCGGTTCGGCCGAGAAGTCGGTGAGCTGGTTGTTGAGGATGAACCCGTCCACGAAATGGAATGACCCGAACGCGGATTCGACCGTGGTGGTCATGGAGGCCGCGTTGCCGTACTCGTCGACGATGGAGATGTGGCTGGTGCCGTGCTCGGGCTGCTGCGGGCCGTTGCCGACCGGCACCGGGCCGAAGTCACCCGGCTTGGCGGTGCCCAGGCTCTTGGCCGGGTCGATGAGCGCCGCACGCTGCTTCAGATAGCCGGGATCCAACAGGGTCTGCGGCGAATTGCCCGGCAGCGGAACGAAATCCGAGTCGGCGATGTACTTGTCGCGGTCGGCGTAGGCCAGGCGTTCGGCCTCGGCGATCAGGTGCACCGCCTCCGGGGTGGGCTTGCCGCCGTTGCGGGCGGTAGTGCTGTCGCCGCCGAGGTCCGCCGGTTTCATCGACGCCAGATCGAAGTTGGACAGGATGCCCAGGGTCGCCTCCACCGTGATGCCGCCCGAGGACGGGTTGGGCATGCCGCACACCTCGTGGGTGCGGTAGGGCGAGCACACCGCGGTCCGCTTCTTCGCCTGGTAGGACTGCAGATCCGCCAGGGACATCAGGCCCGGGGTGCGTCCGCCCGCGGTGGTCGCGGTGGTGTCCACGATGTCGGCGGCGATCGCGCCGGTGTAGAAGGCGTTCGCCCCGTCGGTCGCGATGGCCGAGAGGGTCTTGCCGAAGGCCGGATTGGTGAGCGTGGTGCCGGACGGCTTCGGGCTGCCGTCGGGCTGCAGGAAGTACGCCTTGGCGTTGTCGTCACGCGCGAGGTCGGCCTTGGAGTCGGAGATCTGGCTCGCCATCCGCGGTGAGATCTTGAAGCCCTGATCCGCCAGGTTGATCGCCGGGGTGAACAGGTCCTGCCACGGCTGCTTGCCGTGCTCGTTGTGGGCCAGCTCCAGCATCCGCAGCACTCCCGGCGTGCCGATGGAGCGCCCGCTGGCCCGCGCATTCGGTTGCGGCACAGTGTGATCGGCGGCGCTGATGTAGCGCAGGTAGTCCTCGGTGGCGGCCGCCGGGGCGGTCTCGCGGCCGTCGTAGGCGTCGACGGTCCTGGCATTGGCGTCGTAGTACATCAGGAACGCGCCGCCGCCGATGCCGGTGGCCTGGGGCTCCACCAGATTCAGCACGGTCTGTGCCACGATGAGTGCGTCCGCGGCGGTGCCGCCGTCCCGCAGTACCCGGCAAGCCGCCTCGGTGGCAACGGGATTGGCGGTGGAGACCGCGAAATCGCCGGTGCGCACGGGTGTCATGCCGGTGCGGTAGCCGGTGGCGACCTCGGGGTGCAGGGCCAGATTCGTGCTGCTCGGCCCGGCGGGCGCCCCGGAGGTGACCGGAGTTCCGTTGGGGGACACCGTGCACGACGCACTCTGATTCGTCGAGGACGAACAGGCGGTGACCAATCCGACCAGCAGCAGCAGAGCGGCAGCGCCGCTCCCGATTCGTCGCGAGCGCCTCATGATCGGACTCTAGCGCTGTGGGCACGCGCGGGCAGGACTTTGACGGGCCGGATCGGAGGGCTACCGGGGGAACTCCGGCCCGCCGGTCGCCCGAGGAATTCAGCGCCTTCATGGCAATCTCCGAAAAAGCATGCCAACTGGTCGCTTGACCGGCCTTCTTTTTCGAAGGTCTCCCCGCTCAGGGCGCCAATGTGGAACTCAGCAAACAGCAAGGTACCCTCAGGCTGCCTCACTTCACGATTGCGGAGGGTTAACCCGGCGAATGACCGAGATCCGGACTACTGCCACCAGCCTCAATGCCGAGGACAGCGGCTATCACAAAGCCCTGAAACCCCGGCAATTGCAGATGATCGCCATCGGCGGTGCCATCGGTACCGGCCTGTTCCTGGGCGCGGGTGGCCGGCTGCACAATGCCGGCCCATCGCTGTTCCTGGTGTACCTGATCTGCGGCATCTTCGTCTTCTTCATCCTGCGCGCGCTCGGCGAACTGGTACTGCACCGCCCGTCCTCGGGCTCGTTCGTCTCCTATGCGCGCGAATTCTTCGGTGAGAAGGCCGCATTCGTGGCCGGCTGGATGTACTTCCTGAACTGGTCCATGACCGGCATCGTCGACACCACCGCGATCGCCACCTATCTGCACTACTGGGGACCCTTCCAGCCGATCGCGCAATGGCTGCTGGCGCTGGGCGCGCTGATCATCGTGCTCGGCATCAACCTGGTCTCGGTCAAATGGTTCGGCGAGATGGAGTTCTGGGCGGCCATGATCAAGGTGGTGGCCCTGGTGACCTTCCTGGTCGTCGGCACCGTCTTCTTGGCCGGGCGCTTCGAGGTCGAGGGTCAGGGCACCGGTCTGCGCATGGTCTCCGACGCGGGCGGCTGGTTCCCGACCGGCGTGCTGCCGCTGGTCACCGTCACCTCCGGCGTCGTGTTCGCGTACGCCGCCGTGGAAATGGTGGGCATCGCGGCCGGCGAGACCGAGAATCCGGCCAAGATCATGCCGCGCGCCATCAATTCGGTGATCATGCGTATCGCCGTATTCTATTGCGGCTCGGTGATTCTGCTGGCGCTGCTGCTGCCCTACGCCGAATACAAGGGCGGCGAGAGCCCGTTCGTCACCTTCTTCGGCAAACTCGGTGTCGCGCACATGGGTTCGATCATGAATTTCGTGGTGCTCACCGCGGCGCTGTCGAGTTTGAATGCCGGACTGTATTCGACCGGCCGCATCCTCCGCTCGATGGCGATGAACGGCAGTGCGCCGAAATTCACGGCACGGATGTCGAGTGCCGGTGTGCCGTACGGCGGCATTCTGCTCACCGCCACCATCGCGCTGTTCGGTATCTGGCTGAATTACATTGTGCCGTCGCAGGCTTTCGAAATCGTGCTGAACGTCGCGTCGCTCGGCATTCTGGCGTCCTGGGCGACCATTGTGCTGTGTCAGTTGAAGCTGTTCTACCTGTGGAAGAAGGGGCAGGCGGAGCGTCCGGCGTTCCGGATGTTCGGTGCGCCCTACACCGGCATCGCGACGCTGGTGTTCCTCTTCGCGGTGGTGGTGCTGATGGCTTTCGACCATCCGGTCGGTACGTGGACGGTGGCCAGCCTGGTGATCATCGTGCCCGCGCTGGCCATCGGGTGGAAGGTCGCCAGCCCGCGGGTGCTGGCCATCGCCAGGCTGCGCGAGGGCTACACCGGTGAGTTCCCGGTGATTCCGCCGATCCCCATGGACGACAAGTAGTTTTCCGCTTCCGGGGGTACACTGGGAAACTCTGCCCGGACCTGCGCTTTTCAGCGGCCGCACGCGAATTCGCGTGCGGCCGTTATGTGTTCGAGATCACTGTTTCGAATGCTAGCTATCGGCTGTGGCCATGGTCATAACTTCGTCAACCAGATTGTCCGGAATCCGAACATTTGGTTAGCGTCAGGTTCAGCGCGTTCGCAGGGGGCGCGCGACCAGGGGTTACTCGATGAGGAGTGCTGTGAGTTCGCAAATGGCCGTTGCCGACGAGGTGGATATGACACCCGTCGCCACGGGAAACGGCATTCCAGCCAGATTTTTCGAGCGGGTGCTCGACGGGGTGCGGGGGTTGCGCCGTGATGGTTCCGAGATCGACATGCCCGCTCAGGTCCGGGAAACGCAATACGCCGCGCTCGGCGCGATGGGACTGGCGGTGCTGCACAGCCTGCTGTCCATCACCGGCGGCGTCTCGTGCGTGGTCGGCAGTATCGGCCACTTCTTCGCCGCCTGGGTGACCGGCGGTGTCGCACTGCTGTTCGGGCTGCGCTCGCGCTGGATCTGGGTGACCGCGCTCGGATTGGCCAGCCTGCAGTCCTTCCTGGGCATCTTCACGCTGATGTCGGCCGAAATGCCCACGGGCGTGGGACCGTTCACCGTGCTCTTCGGCGTGATGGTGTCCGGCGTGGTGCTGGCGCTGCTACTGCGCCGAGACCTCTACCGCTGGTTCAGTCCCGCCTCCCCGGAACTTTAGCGGACGGCCGAGTGCCGCGGACCGCTGTGCACCCGTGCCGGCGGTCGGGTGCCGAACCGATTCAGGACGTACCCGGCGAGTTACCCTGACGGGCGCGAAATCAGTTGTCGCCCACCGCCCGGACGTTGTCCGGGCGGCAGGATCGAACTTCTACTTCAGGGTGCGGCCCAGGGCCAGGCCGGCATTGCGACCGGAGAAGATGCAGCCGCCGAGGAACGTGCCCTCCAGCGCGTTGTAGCCGTGCACACCGCCGCCGCCGAACCCGGCGACCTCACCCGCGGCGTAGAGGCCCGGGAACGGGGTGCCGTCGGCGCGGATGACCTGCGAGTCCAGATTGGTCTGCAGGCCGCCCAGGGTCTTGCGGGTCAGGATGTTCAGGCGCACGCCGATCAGCGGGCCGTGCGCGGGATCCAGGATCTTGTGCGGGCTCGCCACCCGGACCTTGTCGCCCAGGAAGCGGCGCGCGTTGTTGACGGCCATCAGCTGGGCGTCCTTGCTGTACTTGTTCTCGACATCGCGGTCGCGGGCCACGATCTGGCGCTCGATGTCGGCGAGGTCGAGGTGCGGGCCGCGCGAGATCTTGTTCATGCCCGCGATCAGCTCGGCGAGGGTGTCGGCGACCACGAAGTCCACGCCGTGCTGCTTGAACGCCTCGACCGGGCCCGGCGCGCCCTTCGCCACCCGGCTCTTGAGGGCCAGCTTCAGATCCTTGCCGGTGATATCGGGATTCTGCTCCGAGCCCGAGAGCGCGAACTCCTTCTCGATGATCGACTGGTCGAGAATGAACCACGAGTAGTCGTAGCCGGTCGCCAGGATCTGCTTCATGGTGGCATTGGTGTCGAAACCCGGGAAAGCCGGTGCGGTCATGCGCTTTCCATTGGCGTCGAACCACAGCGAGGACGGGCCGGGAATGATGCGGATGGCGTGATCGGGCCAGATCGGATCCCAGTTGTGGATGCCCTCGGTGTAGTGCCACATGCGATCCCGGTTCACGATGCGCCCGCCCGCGGCCTCGGTGATGCCCAACATGCGGCCGTCCACGTGCGCGGGTACGCCGGAGATCATGTGCTCCGGGCAGGGGCCGAGCCGGTCGGTCGGCCAGTTGCGACGGATGAGTTCGTGATTGTGGCCGATGCCGCCGGAGGACACGATGACCGCCCGCGCACGGAACTCGAACTCGCTCACGATATTCCGTGAGGACGCGACTCCGCGGGCCTCGGTGGCGGGCTCCAGCACGCTGCCGCGCACGCCGGTCACCGCATCGTCCTCCACGATCAGTTCGTCGACCCGGTGCCGGAAGGCGAAGCCGACCTGTCCCCGCTGCTCGGCCTCGAGCACCGGCTCGAGGAACACCCGTACCACCTCGGGGCCGGTGCCCCAGGTGAGATGGAAGCGCGGCACCGAGTTGCCGTGCCCGTCGGCGGTCACGCCGCCGCGCTCGGCCCAGCCGACCACGGGCGTCACCCGCAACCCGAGATCGTAGAGGTACTGCCGCTTCTCGGTGGCCGCGAACTCCACGTACGCGCGCGCCCACTGCCGCGCCCAGTGGTCCTCGTCCTCACGGTCGAAGCCGGCCGAGCCGAACCAGTCCTGCATGGCGAGCGCGAGGCTGTCCTTGACGCCGAGCCGCCGCTGTTCGGGACTGTCCACGAAGAACAGCCCGCCCAGCGACCAGAACGCCTGGCCGCCCAGGTTGGCGCGGTTCTCCTGATCCAGCACGAGTACGCGGCGGCCCGCCTTGACCAGCTCGTGCGTGGCGACGAGACCGGCCAGCCCGGCCCCGACCACGATGACATCCGGATTCTCGATCATGCCCATGATTTCCTTGGTGTCGAAGTTCGATACACGAATGTATCGAACGAGGTCGCTGCTGTACAGGCGCTCGATACAGCGCTGTATCGAACGAGGTTGTCGGTGGGACATGGCATGGTTCGAGTGTGCCGACTTCTTCGTCCGGATCCCTGTCACTCGCGGCGGCGCGCCGCACCGCACTCGCGGCACAGGGCTTCGCCTCGGCGCCGCCGAGCGGGACGCCCACCCGGCGGACGGTCCTGAAGGTGCTCGACAGCACCCGGCTGCTGCAGCTGGACTCGGTGTCGGCGGTGGTGCGCGCGCACTACGCCCCGGTGTTCAGCCGGATCGGGGCCTACGACCGGGCGCTGCTGGACGAGGCAGCGTGGGGGCACACCGCCCGGCGGCCCCGGCAGCTCATCGAGTACTGGGCGCACGAGGCGGCGCTGATCCCGGTCGAGGACTGGCCGCTCCTGCGCTGGCGCATGGTGCAGTACCGGCACGGACGCTGGAACGGGATGCGGCAGGTGCTCGAGCGCAATCCGGCCCTGGCCGACGATGTGCTCGGCGTGGTCAAGGAGTTCGGGTCCAGCACGGCGGGCGAGATCGAGCGGCATCTGGAACTGGATCGGCCACGGGCCAAGGACAATTGGGGCTGGAACTACAGCGACACCAAGGTGGTCTGTGAGGCACTGTTCGCGGCGGGCGAGCTGACGGTGCCGAAACGGGTGGGCTTCCAGCGGCATTACGATCTGGCCGCGAATGTCCTTCCGCCCGAGGTCCTCTCGCGCGAAGCGGACGAAGCCGACGCGGTGCGGGAACTGGTGCGGCGTGCGGCGCGGGCGCACGGCATCGGCACCGAAACCGATCTGCGGGACTACTACCGGCTCAACCGCCGCCAAACCGAGCCCGCCATCGCCGACCTCCTCGACGCCGGAGAGCTGGAGCGGGTCACCGTCGCGGGCTGGGACAAGCCCGCCTACCTGCATGCCGAGGCCCGCACTCCGCGCCGGGTCACAGGCGCGGCCCTGCTGTGCCCCTTCGATCCGCTCATCTTCTTCCGCGACCGCACCGAGCGGCTCTTCGACTTCCACTACCGCATCGAGATCTACACGCCGGAACACAAACGCGTACACGGGTATTACGTCTTCCCGTTCCTGCTCGACGGCGAACTGGTGGCGCGGGTGGACCTGCGCGCCGAGCGCGGGACCGGGCGGCTGCTGGTGCCGGGCGCGTTCGCCGAGCCGGGCCGGGATCACTCGCGGGTGGCGGCCGCACTGGCCGCGGCGCTGCGGGACATGGCCGGCTGGCTCGAACTCGACACCGTCGAGGTGGGCGAAAAGGGCGATCTCGCACCGGCTTTGCGGCGCGAGATCGTCTAGCTCCGCGCAACGCGGATCGGAAGGGTGCAGGCCGTGGTCAGAACGGCCCGTCGGCCCAGGCATTCAGCACGATGCCCTTCTTGCCCTCGCCGTTGCACTCGATCGTCATCGGGATGAGCGGCCGCGGCGAATCGCCCACGATGTAGGTGGGGGCCTGGTAGCCGCTGCCCACCTGCCGGGTGCCCAGGCACTCCACCACCGCGGCGTACCAGGTGTCCGCGGGGCAGGTGAAGGTGGCGGTGTCGAGCGTCCGGTCGATGCGGCAGACCGAGTCGGCACCTGCGGCCGGCGCCGACACCGCGATCAGGCCCGCCGCACCGATGCCGAGTGCGGAACCGATCGCGAGCGACCGGCGGCGCGGGTGGAGATGGTGATGGTTCGTCATCGATCAAGCTCCCTCGTAGACGGACAGATCAAGCGAAACAGTTCGTCCCATACTGACCGCGAGACCCCGCTGGACGGCCGAACCTCGCGGAGATCGTTGTTCCGGCGTGGCGAGTCCGCCGGGACGCGCTGGCGCTGCCGGGCCACGCCCGGGCTAGGCGACCAGCAGCTTCGGCGCCGAATTCGCCACGGCCCCAGCGCGGATCGGCAGCGGCGTCGTGTGCTCGCGGTAGTCGCCGTAGACGAAGATCGGCCCGGTGGCGGCCTCGGCCGGCACCGAGACCGCCACCAACACGGCGGCGGCCAGGCAGACCGCCCCCGCGATGGCGAGCGAGCGGCGGCGCACACGCAGTCGGATCATGGCGGTCCCTCCAGGTGGATGATCTTGCGGATACTTCGTCACCGTGACCGCCGCGGATGGTCGCCCGCAGGCCCGGCGGGTGTGTCGGAGGCCTTGGCCGCCTGTCGGGGGCACTGACTAACCTGGAGCCGTGGCAGATCCCGCGACCTACCGGCCCGCACCGGGCACCATTCCCGTCGAACCAGGTGTCTACAAGTTCCGGGACACGTTCGGGCAGGTCATCTATGTCGGCAAGGCGAAAAGCCTGCGCCAGCGCCTGAACTCGTACTTCGCCGACGTGGCCGGGCTGCACCCGCGCACCCGGCAGATGGTGACCACGGCGGCCGGGGTCGAGTGGACCGTGGTGTCCACCGAGGTGGAAGCGCTGCAGCTGGAATACAACTGGATCAAGGAATTCGATCCGCGCTTCAATGTCCGCTATCGCGACGACAAGTCGTATCCGGTGCTGGCGGTCAGCCTCGACGAGGAGTATCCGCGGGTGTTCGTCTACCGCGGCGCGCGCAAGAAGGGCGTGCGGTACTTCGGCCCGTACGCCCACGCCTGGGCCATTCGCGAGACCCTGGATCTGCTGCTGCGGGTGTTCCCGGTGCGCACCTGCTCGGCGGGAGTCTTCAAGCGGCACAGTCAGATCGGGCGGCCGTGCCTGCTCGGCTACATCGACAAGTGCTCCGCGCCGTGCATCGGCCGGGTGAGCGCGGCCGAGCACCGGCAGATCGTGGACGACTTCTGCGACTTCCTCTCCGGCAAGACCGATCGCCTGGTCAAGCAGCTCGAGCGCCGCATGCACGAGGCCGCCGACGAACTCGACTTCGAACTGGCCGCCCGCCTGCGCGACGACGTGCAGGCGCTCAAGCGCGCCCTGGAGAAGCAGGCCGTGGTGCTGGGCACCGGCACCGACGCCGATGTCATCGACTTCGCGGTGGACGAACTCGAGGTCGCGGTCCAGATCTTCCACGTGCGCGACGGCCGGGTGCGCGGGCAGCGCGGCTGGGTGGTCGACAAGTCCGGCGACGCCCTGGACCCGGGGCGGTCAGGGCCGGAGGCAGCAGCCGGCGTAACCACGGAGGGCCCCGGCCCAGGTCCGATCGACCCTGCCGTGGCGGAATCCGGTGGTGAGCTGGCCGCCCTGGTCGAGCAGTTCCTCACCCAGTTCTACGGCGAGCAGACCGCGGTCGCCGCGCAGAGCGGGGACGCACAGCCCGGAGCCGTCGTCCCGCGCGAGGTGCTGGTCCCGGCCCTGCCCAATGATCATGAGCAGGTTCAGCAGTGGCTCTCGGACCTGCGCGGATCGGCCGTGCAGCTGCGGGTGCCGCAGCGCGGTGACAAGAAGGCACTGGCCGAGACCGTGCAGCGCAATGCCCAGGAGGCCCTGGCCCAGCACAAGCTCAAGCGCGCCGGCGACCTGACCGCGCGCTCGGCCGCGTTGCAGGAACTACAGGACGCCCTGGACCTGGACAGCGCGCCGCTGCGCATCGAATGCGTGGACATCTCGCATGTGCAGGGCACCGATGTGGTGGCCTCGCTGGTCGTGTTCGAGGACGGCCTGGCCCGCAAGTCCGAGTACCGGCACTACGCCATCAAGGAGGCCGCCGGCGAGGGCCGCTCCGACGACGTCGGCAGCATCGCCGAGGTGACCCGGCGGCGCTTCGGCAAGCTGCGCCGCGACCTGGACGCCGCCGAGGCCGCCGAGCTCGAATCCGGTTCGGGCCCGGTCGAATCCAGCCTGCCCGGCATCGATCCGAAGACCGGTAAGCCGCGCCGCTTCGCCTACCCGCCCAACCTGTACGTGGTGGACGGCGGCGCGCCGCAGGTGAATGCCGCCGCCGAGGTGCTCGACGAACTCGGCATCACCGATGTCGCGGTCATCGGGCTGGCCAAGCGCCTGGAGGAGGTGTGGGTGCCGAACGAGGCGGACCCGGTGATCATGCCGCGCACCAGCGAGGCGCTGTATCTGCTGCAGCGGGTCCGCGACGAGGCGCATCGCTTCGCCATCACCTTCCACCGCTCCAAACGCTCGCGGCGGATGACCGAATCGGTGCTGGACTCGGTGCCCGGGCTGGGCTCGGCGCGCAAGACCGCGCTGGTCACGCACTTCGGATCGGTCGCCAAGCTCAAGCAGGCTACGGTGGAGCAGATCACCGAGGTCCCGGGCATCGGCGTGGCGACGGCCAGGGCGGTCCTGGCCGCCTTGCAGCAGCCGTAGCAATCGTGCGCGGACCCATCGGTTTGCCGCGATGGCGCGTCCGATCGGGACGCACCGGGTAGAGTGCGACACGCCGAATAGCAAAACTGCGACACGCCGTGTGTGCAGGTCGGGAGCAGAAATCACAGCTGTGTCTCGCTCCCGTCGTGTGCCTGCCGCGTTTCCGGGCGTCGGTGCAGGATGATCGAGGGAACTCCAGACACGAACCGGTAGGACATGACGCGCGTCGAAGCCAGTACTGATACGGCCGAAAACAGCAAGGCAACCGATACAGGTGAGTCCCAGCCGACCGCTCGCAGCGGGCGGTCGGCGCCCGAATCCGCACCGGTCGAGGTCGTCATCGTGACGGGCCTGTCCGGCGCCGGGCGCGGCACCGCCGCCAAGGTGCTCGAGGATCTCGGCTACTACGTGGCCGACAACCTCCCACCCGAATTGATCGGCCGCATGGTCGATCTCGGCCGCGGCGCCGAACCGCCCATCCGCAAACTGGCGCTCGTCATGGACGTGCGCAACCGCTTCTTCACCGGGAACCTCGCCGCGGTCGGCGAGCAGCTACGGGCCGCGGGTGTGCGCACCCGCATCCTGTTCCTGGAGGCCTCCGACGACGTGCTGATCCGCCGCTTCGGGTTCGCGCGCCGCCGCCATCCGCTGCAGAGCGAGAGCGCCGACGGCACCCTGACCGCTGGCATCGCCGCCGAGCGGCGGCGCCTGGACCCGGTGAAAACCGCCGCCGACGTGGTCATCGACACCACCGCGCTGTCCATTCACCAGCTGCACCGCAAGCTCGAGGAGGTCTACGGCGGCGACGCCGCCACCGTGCTGCAGCTGACCATTCAATCGTTCGGTTTCAAATACGGAGTCCCGCTCGACGCCGACATGGTGTTCGATTTGCGGTTTCTGCCGAATCCGCATTGGATTCCCGAACTCCGCGAAAAGACCGGACAGGACGCCCCGGTCAGCGAGTATGTGTTGTCGCAGCCGGGCGCGCAGGACTATCTGGGCACCGCGCGGCATCTCGTCGACCTGACGACCGAGGGCTACCGCCAAGAGGGGAAGCGATACATGACCGTGGCAGTGGGTTGTACCGGCGGCAAACACCGCAGTGTGGCGATAGCGGAGGCGCTGGGCG
Source organism: Nocardia sp. NPDC004123 (assembly GCF_053603795.1). Taxonomy (NCBI): domain Bacteria; kingdom Bacillati; phylum Actinomycetota; class Actinomycetes; order Mycobacteriales; family Nocardiaceae; genus Nocardia; species Nocardia sp. NPDC004123. The sequence goes on along the minus strand of NZ_JBSGGG010000019.1, from coordinate 170,019 downwards.
AGGCGCTGGCGGGCAACGAATCGGCCCCGGCCGGCAACGACTCGGGTGACGTGGTGCGGGTGGTCCATCGGGATCTGGGGCGGGAATGAGTGAGAACGACTCCGTCCGCACCACCAATCCGGCCATCGTGGCCCTCGGTGGTGGGCACGGCCTGTATTCGACGCTGACCGCCATCCGGCGGCTCACCCGCAAGATCACCGCGGTGGTGACGGTCGCCGACGACGGCGGCTCCTCGGGACGGCTGCGGTCCGAGCTGGGCATGCTGCCCCCGGGCGATCTGCGAATGGCCTTGGCGGCCTTGGCCGAAGAGGCCGACGGCATCTGGGCGCGAACTTTGCAACACCGCTTCGGCGGCACCGGCGCGCTGGCCGGGCATTCGGTGGGCAATCTGATTCTGGCGGGTCTCACCGAGGAGCTGGGCGATCCGGTCGCGGCCCTGGACGAGGCCGGAAAGATCCTGCGGATCACCGGCCGCGTGGTACCCATGTCGCCCATCGCGCTGACCATCGAAGCGGATGTGTCTGGGCTGGAAGGCGATCCGCGCGTGAGCCGCTGTATCCGCGGTCAGGTGGCCGTGGCGACCACGCCGGGCAAGGTGCGCCGAGTGCGGCTGATCCCCTCGGATCCGCCCGCCTGCCCCGAGGCGACCTCGGCCATCGAGCACGCCGACGTGGTGGTGCTGGGCCCCGGAAGCTGGTTCACGAGCGTCATCCCGCATGTGCTGGTGCCCGAATTGCACGAAGCGCTGCTGTATACGCGGGCACGGAAAGTGCTGGTGCTCAACCTCGCTGCCGAACCGGGCGAAACGGCCGGATTCAGCGCCGAACGACACCTGCATGTATTGTCCCAGCACGCACCGGATTTCACAGTCGACCATGTTCTGGTGGACTCCGGTTCCGTACCCGAGGGTAGGGAACGCGAACATCTGGCAAGAGCTGCCGAACAGCTGCGTGCGCGAGTAACCTTCGCTGATGTCGCCGAGGCGGGGACGGACCGGCACCACCCCGGAAAGCTTGCCGCCGCACTGGATCAGGTGATCCGGCAACCTCGGCCGGAATTGGCAGGGCTTCGAGTCGAAGGACGGCATATGGGCCAACGTGTGCGGTCCGGGTTGGGTGGAAAGGAGCGCGTCTCGTGGCGATGACAGCGGAAGTGAAGGACGAGCTGAGCCGGCTCTCTGTATCACAGGTGAGCTCGCGCAAAGCGGAATTGTCCGCGCTACTGCGGTTCGCCGGTGGATTGCACATCGTCGGCGGTCGAGTGATCGTCGAAGCCGAGGTGGACATGGGTTCCATTGCACGTCGGCTGCGCCGAGAGATCTTCGAGCTGTACGGATACGGCTCGGACGTGCATGTCCTCGGCGCCGGCGGGCTCCGGAAAACCTCCCGGTACGTGGTGCGGGTTTCCAAGGAGGGCGAGGCGCTGGCGCGCCAGACCGGATTACTCGATGTGCGCGGCCGCCCGGTGCGCGGGCTGCCCGCCCAGGTGGTGGGCGGCAGCATCGGCGATGCCGAAGCCGCTTGGCGTGGAGCGTTTCTCGCGCACGGCTCGCTCACCGAGCCGGGCCGCTCCTCGGCCCTGGAGGTGAGCTGCCCCGGGCCGGAGGCGGCGCTGGCCCTGGTCGGCGCCGCGCGGCGGATGGGCATCTCGGCCAAGGCGCGCGAGGTGCGCGGCACCGATCGCGTCGTGGTGCGCGACGGTGAGGCCATCGGCGCTCTGCTCACCCGCATGGGTGCGCAGGACACCCGGCTCACCTGGGAGGAGCGGCGCATGCGTCGCGAGGTCCGGGCGACCGCCAACCGACTGGCCAATTTCGACGATGCCAACCTGCGTCGTTCGGCCCGCGCGGCCGTGGCCGCCGCGGCCCGCGTGGAGCGCGCGCTCGAAATACTGAGCGAGGATGTGCCGGACCATCTGGCCGCGGCGGGCAAGCTGCGCGTGCTGCACCGGCAGGCGTCCCTGGAGGAGCTGGGCCAGCTGGCCGATCCGCCCATGACGAAAGACGCTGTGGCGGGCCGGATCCGGCGGCTGCTGTCGATGGCGGACCGGCGCGCCAAGGAACTCGGCGTGCCCGACACCGAAAGCGCTGTCACCGCAGAGCTGCTCGAAGAGGCGTGAAACACCCACGCCGCCGCATAAACTGACGAACACCGCACGGTGATTCCGTCCGGAAGCGTCGCAACCCCAAGGGTCGCGGCGCTTCCGGTCGTCTGTGACGAAAGTGAACGTTTCGTTGTTCACCGTGGCGGGGGTGTGTCCGTGATGTTTCCGTTACAGGTCTAGGGTTAGCACCGCAACGGAAACGATCCGCAAAGCTGAGGAGCGAAAACGTGACTGTCCGGGTAGGGATCAACGGCTTCGGCCGCATCGGGCGAAACTTCTTCCGAGCCGTCGAGGCGCAGAAGGCCCTCGGCACCACCGACATCGAGATCGTGGCGGTCAACGATCTCACCGACAACAAGTCGCTGGCGACCCTCCTGAAGTACGACTCGATCCTCGGCCGCCTGCCGCAGGACGTTTCCCTGGACGGCGACGAGACCATCGTCGTCGGCGACCAGCGCATCACCGCGCTGGCCATCAAGGAGGGCCCGGCCGCGCTGCCGTGGGGTGACCTGGGTGTCGACGTCGTCGTCGAGTCCACCGGTATCTTCACCGACGCGACCAAGGCGAAGGGCCACCTGGCCGCCGGCGCCAAGAAGGTCATCATCTCCGCGCCCGCCAAGGGCGAGGACATCACCATCGTGATGGGCGTCAACGACGACAAGTACGACGGTTCGCAGAACATCATCTCGAACGCGTCCTGCACCACCAACTGCCTGGGCCCGATTGCCAAGGTGCTCAACGACTCCTTCGGCATCGAGCGTGGTCTGATGACCACCGTGCACGCCTACACCCAGGACCAGAACCTGCAGGACGGCCCGCACTCGGATCTGCGTCGCGCCCGCGCCGCCGCGCTGAACATCGTGCCCACCGGCACCGGCGCCGCCAAGGCCATCGGCCTGGTGCTGCCCGAGCTGCTCGGCAAGCTGAACGGTTACGCGCTGCGCGTGCCGGTCCCGACCGGTTCGCTCACCGACCTGACCGTGGACCTGGCCAAGACCGCCTCGATCGACGAGATCAACGCCGCCATGAAGGCCGCCGCGGACGGCCCGATGAAGGGCATCCTGAAGTACAACGTCGACCCGATCGTCTCCTCCGACATCGTGACCGACCCGCACTCCTCCATCTACGACGCGCCGCTGACCCAGGTCATCGACAACCAGGTCAAGGTCGCCTCGTGGTACGACAACGAGTGGGGCTACTCCAACCGTCTCGCCGACCTGGTCGGCCTCGTCGGCAAGTCCCTCTAAGCGCCGATGACGATCAAGACTCTGCAGGATCTGCTGACCGAGGGTGTCGAGGGCCGGGGCGTGCTGGTGCGCTCCGACCTGAATGTTCCCCTCGATAACGGCGTCATCACCGACCCGGGCCGCATCGTCGCGTCCGCGCCGACCATCAAAGCGCTGGCCGAGGCCGGCGCCAAGGTCGTCGTGACCGCGCACCTCGGCCGCCCCAAGGGCGAGCCGGATCCGAAGTTCTCCCTCGCGCCGGTCGCGGCGCGGCTGTCGGAGGAGCTGGGCCGCAATGTCCAGCTCGCCGGCGACGTGGTGGGCCAGGACGCGCTCGCCCGCTCCGAGGGCCTCACCGACGGTGATGTGCTGCTGCTGGAGAACATTCGCTTCGACGCGCGCGAGACCAGCAAGGACGACGCCGAGCGCACCAAGCTCGCCCGTGCCCTGGTCGAGCTGGTCGGCGACGACGGCGCGTTCGTGTCCGACGGTTTCGGTGTGGTGCACCGCAAGCAGGCGTCGGTGTACGACGTGGCCAAGCTGCTGCCGCACTACGCGGGCAACCTGGTCGCGGCCGAGACCGAGGTGCTGAAGAAGCTCACCGAGAACCCGGAGCGTCCGTACGCGGTGGTGCTCGGCGGCTCGAAGGTCTCCGACAAGCTGGCGGTCATCGAGGCGCTCGCGCCGAAGGTCGACACGCTGGTCATCGGCGGCGGCATGTGCTTCACCTTCCTTGCGGCGCAGGGACTTCCGGTGGGCACCTCGCTGCTGCAGGCGGAGATGATCGAGACCTGCAAGGGGCTGCTGGACAAGTACGCCGACGTCATCCATCTGCCGGTGGACATCGTGGTGGCCGACAAGTTCGCCGCGGACGCGGACTCGAAGACCGTGCCCGCCCACGAGATTCCCGACGGCTGGATGGGTCTGGACATCGGTCCCGACTCGGTCGCCCGCTTCTCGGCGCTGCTGACCGAGGCCAAGACCGTGTTCTGGAACGGCCCGATGGGTGTGTTCGAGTTCGAGAAGTTCTCGGCCGGCACCCGCGGTGTCGCCGAGGCGATCGCCACGGCGACCTCGAAGGGCGCGTTCACGGTGGTCGGCGGCGGCGACTCGGCCGCGGCCGTGCGCACCCTGGGTCTGCCCGACGACGGTTTCTCGCACATCTCCACCGGTGGCGGCGCGTCGCTGGAGTACCTGGAGGGCAAGGAACTTCCCGGCCTCGCTGTCCTGGAGGACTGAACCATGGCACGTAAGCCTTTGATCGCCGGCAACTGGAAGATGAACCTCAATCACCTCGAGGCCATCGCTCTGGTGCAGAAGATCGCATTCGCGTTGCCGGAGAAGTACTTCGACAAGGTCGACGTGACGGTGATCCCGCCGTTCGTGGACCTGCGCAGCGTGCAGACGCTGGTCGAGGGTGACCGCCTCCTGATCACCTACGGTGCCCAGGACGTGTCCACCCACGACGAGGGCGCCTACACAGGCGAGATCAGCGGCTCCATGCTGGCCAAGCTGGGCTGCAGCTTCGTCGTGGTGGGTCACTCGGAGCGGCGTCAGTACCACAACGAGGACGACGCCACCGTGCTGGCCAAGGCCAAGCAGGCGCTCAAGTACGGCATCACCCCGATCGTCTGCATCGGTGAGGGCCTGGGCGTCCGCGAGACCAAGACCCACGTCGAGTACAACCTCGAGCAGCTCCGCGGCTCGCTCAAGGGCCTGACGCCCGAGGAGATCTCGAAGATCGTCATCGCCTACGAGCCGGTCTGGGCCATCGGCACCGGCAAGGTCGCCACCCCGGCCGACGCGCAGGAAGTCTGCGGCGCCATCCGCAAGGAACTCGCCGAACTGGCGAATCCCGAAGTGGCGGCTGCTGTCCGGGTCCTCTACGGCGGTTCGGTCAACGCGAAGAACGTCGGCGAACTGGTCGGCCAGACCGACATCGACGGTGCTCTCGTGGGCGGCGCGTCCCTGAAGGGTGACGAGTTCGCCACCCTCTCCGCGATCGCCGCGGGCGGTCCGCTGCCGTAACGGTTTCCGCTGCACAGGGCCGGGCATCCACAGGATGCCCGGCCCTTCGCTGTCTACAGGCGAGAGCGTGTGGTCGTGGCCGGCTGACGCCGCCGCGCCGGGAAGCTCCCTTCGGCGGAAGTACTCATACAGAAGAATGATCGGTATGAGCGACTGGAATACGAACATCATCAACGAGTTCCGGGCCAACGAGGGACGGGTCGGCGGGCCGTTCGAGGGGGCGCCGTTGATTCTGGTGCACCATCGGGGCCGCAAGACCGGGCGGGAGCTGGTGACGCCCATGATGTACCTGGCCGATGAGCAGGATCCGGCGACCGTGTACGTTTTCGCGACCAAGTCGGGCGCGCCCACCAATCCGGACTGGTACTACAACCTGACCCAGGCGGGGACGGCCGAGGCCGAGGTCGGGACCGAGACCTTTCAGGTCGAGGTCACCGAGGTGACCGGCGCGGACCGCGACCGGATCTTCGACGAACAGGCCCGGCGATACCCGGGTTTCGGCGAATACGCCGCGAAGACCGCCGGTATCCGCACCATCCCGGTGCTGGCGCTGCGCCGGGCCTAGGCTCGCGGCCGCAGGGCGCGGGTGCTCGGCCCGCGCCCTGGCAGGCGTCGGCGCGGGGATGCGTTCGACGTGTGAATGGTCGCGGTGTTTGCCGGGGATGGTGGGCGCGGAGATCGATCCCTAGTAGGCGACGGCCGGGGTTCGAGGTGGGGTCGAGGGTAGTGGTGGCCTTGTTTGTTGGTGGGGAGGCCGGGAGCGGGGTGGGCCACCGTATCCATGAATTCATTTGCGGCGGTAGGGGAGTCGGCGGGGGAGTGACGGCCGCCCAAGTGTAGGGGCGGGTCTTTCGAGGGCGAGTGGATCGCCGGATCTTGCTGGTCAGGACCTTGTCGAATGCTGTCCGCGTTACTGACAGTAAGTCCCTTCTTGACAGTAACTGTCATATCGGCAGATACTCGCTCAAACGAAGGAGGGCGACGGATGTCATTGCGGGAGCGGCAGCGCCGGCAGGTGCGCGGCGAGATTCAGCGGGCGGCGTACGAGTTGTTCGCGGAGAAGGGCTTCGGGGAGGTGACGACCGAGCAGATCGCCGCCGCGGCGGGTGTGTCGGCCAGTACCTACTTCCGGCATGTGCGGAGCAAGGAGGATCTGCTGCTCGATCCGGTCCGCGAGGGCGGGTCGGGAATCGTCGCGCTGCTCGAGGAGCGCGACGGCGACGAGCCCGCGGATGTAGCGCTGGCGCAGTCGATTCTGGCGCGGTCCACCGCGCTGGCCCCGGCGGAGCTGGAGCAGTGGCGGGCCGCGTTCCGCACCGCGCCGCATCTTCTGGAGCGAGTGGCTCTGATCACTCCGGAGCATCGGGCGCGCCTGGTCGAGCTGGTCGGCCAGCGGATGGGCCGAGACTCGCAGCGGGACAGCACGCCGGGTTTGCTGGTGCATCTCATGCTGGCGGCGGCGGAGTTCGGTTACCTGCAGTGGCTGCGTAATTCGGCGCAGCCGGAGATGTCGCTGGCGGTGTGCGTCGAGGGCGCGCTCGACGCCGTGGCCGGGGAACGCTGGCGGCGTCACGGCTGAAAGCCGTTGGCACGCACTCGGATAGCTACAACAGAAAACGAAGATAGAGGAAACATGCAGCACGACAGGGCAACTGACGAGACATTCGATCTGGTCGTCGTGGGGTCGGGGGCGGCGGGCATGGCCGCGGCGCTGACGGCCGCCCACCACGGACTGTCCACAGTGATCGTCGAGAAGGCGCGGGCATGGGGCGGATCCACCGCGAGATCCGGTGGCGGCGTGTGGATTCCGGGCAACGCGGTGCTGCGCCGTGACGCCCCCGCCGATGACCTCGAGGCCGCGCGAGCCTATCTGAAACACATCGTCGGACCCGGGGTGCCGCCCGAGCGGATCGACACCTTCCTCGACCGTGGACCGGAGGCCTTCGACTTCCTGGCCGCGCACGCGCCGCTGCGCATGCGGTGGGTGCCGGGCTATTCCGACTACTACCCGGAGGCGCCCGGCGGCCGCGGCCACGGCCGCTCGATCGAGCCCGTGCCCTACAACGCCACCGGTCTCGGCACCGAATTGGCCACGCTGGAGCCCGATTACGTGAAGGCGCCGAAGAATGTCGTGATCACCCAGGCCGAGTTCCGGCAGCTGCATCTGGGCCTGCGCAATCCGCGCAGTCCGCTGGCGGCCGTGCGCGTCGCCGGGCGGTGGCTGACGGCGGCCGTGCTGCGCCGGCGCGTCCTGGCCCGCGGCCAGGCGCTGAGTGCCATGCTGCGCGCGGGCCTGCTGGAGGCGAATGTGCCGCTGTGGCTGGACACTCCGCTGGTGGACCTGCGCACCGAGGACGGCCGGGTCACGGGCGCGGTGGTGCTGCGGGACGGGCGCGAGCAGGTGCTCACCGCCCGCCGGGGCGTGGTCATCGCGGCCGGCGGCTTCGAGCACAACGAGGCGATGCGCAAGCAGTACCAGCGCGAGCCGATCGGCACCGACTGGACCGTCGGCGCGCAGGCCAATACCGGTGACGGCATCCGCGCGGGCGAGAATGCCGGTGGCGCGGTGGAATTCATGGCCGATGCCTGGTGGGGCCCATCCATTCCGCTGCCCCGGCTGGCCTGGTTCTGCCTGGCCGAGCGCAATCTGCCCGGCAGTATCGTGGTCAACGACCGCGGCGAGCGGTTCATGAACGAGTGCCTGCCCTATGTCGAGGCCACCCACCGCATGTACGGCGGCGAGCACGGGCAGGGCGCGGGCCCGGGCGAAAACCTGCCCGCCTGGCTGATTTTCGACCAGCGCTACCGCAACCGCTATCAGTTCGCGGGTGTCCCGCCCCGTCAGCCCCTGCCCGGCCGCTGGTTCAAATCGGGCGCGCTCACCCGCGCCGACTCGCTCCCCGAACTCGCCGAGCAGATCGGTGTCCCGGTCGAGAAACTCCGGGCCACGGTGACCCGTTTCAACGAATTCGCCGCCGCCGGTATCGATCCCGACTTCGGCCGCGGTGACAGCGCCTACGACAACTACTACGGCGACCCGCGCAACCGCCCCAACCCGAATCTCGGTGCGCTGGCGACGGGTCCGTTCTACGCGGCGAAACTGGTGCCCGGCGACCTCGGCACCAAGGGCGGCCTGAGCGCCGATGTCGACGGCCGGGTGCTGCGGGCGGACGGCTCGGTGATCGAGGGCCTGTACGCGGCCGGCAATGCGAGCGCTCCGGTCATGGGCCACACCTACGCCGGACCCGGCGCGACCATCGGCCCCGCTGTCGTCTTCGGCTACCTGGCGGCCCGCCACGCGGCCGGCCGGTAGTCCCGGCGCCGACCGGGGCACCGCTGGGGGATCCGTCCGGTGTCCCGCGGCGGTGCGCCACCCGACGTCCGGGTCAGGCCAGGACCGCGCCGCCGTCGAGGGGCAGCACGGTGCCGGTGGCGTGGTCCTGGGTGAGGAAGAAGACGAAGGCCTGCGCGATATCGTCCACTTCGGCGATGCGGCGCAACGGTGTCGCGGCCGCGGTGTCGGCGTAGAACTGCTCGCGCAACTCCTCGGGGAAGTTCCACAGCGGCGACCGGACCACACCCGGCATGACCGCGTTCACCCGGATCGGCGCCAGTTCCACCGCCAGCGCCCGGGTCAGGGTCTCGATCGCGCCGCAGACGCTGGACGTGACCGTCGAACCCGGGACGGGGCGCGGCCCGGCGGTACCGCTGGTCAGGGTGATCGACCCGTCGGCCCGCAGCCGCGCCGCGGCCGCTTGTACCGCGGCCAGCACGCTGAAGTAGCGCAGCTCGAAGAACTTCCGCGCGGCGTCGAGATCCAGTTCGGCCAGCGGGGAGAGCAGCAGCGGCTCGCCGGCGGTGTAGACGAGGTGGTCGAGCGCGCCGAGTTCATCGAACATCGCGCGAATCCGGTTGGTGTCGTTGAGGTTCGCGACCACGCCGGTGACGCCGGCCGGGAGTTCGGCCACCGCGCGGTCCACGTTCTCCTGGCGGCTGGAGACGACGGTGACCTTCGCGCCCTGTTCGGCCGTCGCGGCGGCCACGGCGTAGCCGATTCCGGAGGTGCCGCCCAGGATGACGACGTGCTGTCCGTCGAGAGACATCGGATTTCCTTTCGGGGAATGCTGTGCGTGTGTGCCTGTCCACCTTGGGTTTCGCGACCCGCTCCCGTCCAAGACCTATACCGCCGCCTGTAATACCCTGAAGGCATCATGAGTGACGTCGATCTGCGCAAGCTGCGCTACTTCGTGGCGGTGGCCGAACACCTGCATTTCGGCCGCGCCGCGGAGCAGCTGTTCATCGCGCAACCGGTCCTGTCACGCCAGATTCGCGCGCTCGAGGAGGAACTGGGCGCGCAGCTGTTCGCCCGTGATCGGCGCGGGACCGCGCTGACGTCGGCGGGGGAGCAGCTGCTGGCCGACGCCAGACCGCTGCTCGCGGCCGCGGAAGCCCTGCAGCGCAGGGTGATTCGGGCGGTCGAGGGGACACAGCGCTTCACCGTCGGCTTCATGCCCGGCCTCATCGTGACCGCCGCGGTGCGGACGCTCACCGAGCGCCACCCCGGCCTCGCCGTCGATCTGGTGCGCACCGGCTGGTTCGATCAGGTCGAGGTGGTCCACGACGGCCGCGTCGACGTCAGCGTGGTCCGGCTGCCGGTGGACCCGCACGGTCTGGTCGTGCGCCCGCTCTATACCGAGCCCCGGGTCGTGGTGCTGCCCGCCGACCACCGCCTCGCGGGCAAGGACGCGGTCGCCGTCGGCGATCTCGCCGACGAGCACCTGCTCCAGGACCCGGACACGGTCCCCGAATGGAGTGCGGTGGCAACCGAATTGCGCGCCGACCGCCCCGCCGTCCCGGTCTTCCACAGTGTGGAGGAGAAGCTCGAGCACGTCGCCGCGGGCCGGGGCATCATGTTCCTGCCGCTGTCGGTGATGACCTTCTACACCCGCCCGGACATCGCCTACGTCCCGGTTCCCGACCTCGCGCCGCTGCAGGTGAGCCTGGCGTGGTCGTCGGCGCGCCCGGTTCCGCTGGCCGAGGAGTTCGCCGCCCTTGCCGCCCAGTGAGATTCGATCTATGGCGTCCACTCCGGAGTGATCTCGATTCCGGGCGACGAATGCCGCGCGAGCGGTTACCGTCGATGGTGTGTTCGGCATCATCCGGCCCTGCCGTCATCGGCTGGGCGAGGAACTCGGGCGGGCCTGGCTGGCGCAACTGTGCGGACTCTGTCTGGCACTGCGTGACGACCACGGCCAGAGCGCCCGCATGGCAACCAATTACGACGGGCTGATCGTCTCGGCCCTGGTGGAGGCACAGTCCACGGCGCCGCCCACCCGCCGCGCGGCCGGGCCCTGCCCGCTGCGCGGCATGAAACGCGCCGACGTCGCCACCGGCGACTGCGTCCGGCTGGCCGCCACGGTCTCGCTGGTGCTGGCGGCCGCCAAGGTGCGCGATCACGTGGCCGATCACGACGGCATGGCGGGCGCGGCCGGATTCCGGCCCGCCGCCCGGCGCATCGCCCAGCGCTGGGCCCGGCAGGGCGAATCTACCGGCGCCGGACTGGGTTTCGACACCGGAGTGCTGGTGACCGCGGTGGATCGGCAGGGTGAGGTGGAGGCCGCGGCCACGGTGGGCACCCCGCTGCTGGAGGTGACCGAACCCACCGAGACCGCGACCGCCGCGGCCTTCGGCCACACCGCCGTTCTGGCAGGAAGCCCGGGAAACCAGGCAGCGCTGTCGGAGGTCGGCCGATTGTTCGGCCGCATAGCGCATCTCGTGGATGCCGTCGAGGACCTGGACGAGGACCTCGCACGCGGGAAGTGGAATCCCCTGGCCGCCACGGGAACCGAGGTGGCCGAGGCGCACCGCTTGTGCACCGACGCCCTGCTGGGTATCGAATTGGCGCTGGCCGATGTGGAATTCACCGATGGGCGGCTGATTCACAAACTGCTGAAGCACGAGCTGAACCGGTCGGTGACAAGGACCTTCGGCGGTCCCGCGCACACCTGCGCGAATCACGGTGCGCCCACCACGCCGCTGAGCCGCTGGCGTCGCCGGGGTCCGGGGCCGGGCCCCTGGGGTCCGCCGCCGCCCGGCTACGGTCCGCCTCCGGGCTACGGCCCGGGTCCCGGCTATTACGGTCCCGCCCCGCGGCGCCGCAGTGGCTTCTGCCTGCCGTGCTGTGAGGGCTGCGTCTGCTGCGGCGAAGGATGCTGCTGCTGTGAGGAATCCTGTTGCTGCTGTGAGGAAACCTGCTGCGACTGCTGAGTCACCGCGAGGGGCGGGCACTGCGGATTGCCCGGCCCTCCCGGCCCGATGATCCCGCCACCTCCGGGTAGACGGCTCACCGATGCCGGATCGGCTAGCTGGAGGCGGAGGCGGAGCCGGACGAGAGCAGGCTGCTGCCGCTCGCGCTGCCGCTGATCAGATTCGACAGGCCCGACGAGCCGGTGCTCGTGGTGGTGGTCTGCAGGGTCCAGGTGCCGCAGCCGCTGGTGAAGAAGGCGACGTCGGTGGGCTTGATCTCGACGGTGACGGTGCCGTTGACCGCGCCGCCGGCCTGGATGGTGGCGTTGGCGTCGGGGGTGATGGCCGACAGCCGCGCCCAGGCGCACACGGTGGCGGCTGTCGTGGTCTTGTAGACGCCGGGCTGGATGTCGACGCCGACCTTGAAGGTGGCATCGGTGCTCATGCTGTTGCCGACGGCATTCGCGGTGCCGGTGGAGGCCAGGATGGCGGCCGCGGTGAGTGCGAGGCCGTTGGCCCAGACTGTCTTTCTCATGATGTGTCCTCAAGGGTGTGAAACGAGAGCGTTTCGGAGAGTAATGGGCGCCCGGGTCACCGGGGTGCGTTTTCCATAACCTGGCGTAAATGGGCATCCGGACTATCCGGCCATCGAACATCGGATGCCGGAATTGCCGCGTGCCGCCATGATTGGTTGCGTGGCAGGACAATTCGTTCCGATTCCGGATTGGTTCTCAGCGGACAACCAGGATTGCGGTCTCGCCATCGCCGATCTGAGCGGCGACGGCACCCTCGACGCGGTGGTCCTCATGGTCGACAATCCGCCAGGTCAGAACACCGGAAACTATCGAGTCGGCCACGCCCTGGCGGCCGACGGCACCGTCCGCGAGTGGGGCCCCTGGCTGCAGGTGCCCGACTGGTGGGGCTGGGAGAACCAGGGCGCGGGCATCGCCATCGCCGACCTGAACGGCAACGGCCGCCCGGACATGGTGGTGTTCCTCGTCGACAACCCCGCCGGCCAGAACCAGGGCTACTTCCGCATCGGCCGCGACCTCGCCCCAGACGGCACCGTGACCGGCGGATGGACTGCGTGGCAACAGATTCCGGACTGGTACGGCTGGGAGAACCAGGGCGCCGACATCTGCCTGACCCACTTGGACGGGCAGCCGGTTCTGGTCGTCATGACCGTCGACGATCCGGTCGGCCAGAACAGCGGCCAGTTCCGGCTCGCCAAAGGTCTCGGCGCCGACGGCTCCGTCGCGGAATGGACACCGTGGCTGGCGATTCCGGACTGGTGGGGGTGGGAGAACCAGGGCGCGGGGATGACCGTCGCCGACCTGGACGGGGACGGGCGGCCCGAACTCATCGTCTTCACCATCGACCACCCGCAGAACGGCAGTGCCGGGCTCTACACCATCGGCTGGGGCCTGGACGGCACCGGGCACTGCGTCGACGGCTGGAGCCGCTGGTCGCAGGTGCCGGACTGGGGTTTCCGGGAGAACGAGGGCGCGGCGGTCGCCCTGCTGCCCGGCGCCGGCGGACTGCCACAGCTGGTGGTGTGCGCGATCGACCATCCCCAGGGCGGCAATGCCGGATACCTGCGCGTGCTCGACCTCGACACCGATCTGGCCACCGCGGCCATCCAGGGCACCTGGCGCATCCTGGATTTCGACACCGAGATCAATCCGGTGCACGCCGCCCTGCTGCACACCGGCGATGTGCTGTTCTTCGCCGGATCCGGTAACGATCCGGATCGGTTGAACGCCCACGACTTTCGCACGCGGGTGTGGCACTACCCGAATCCGGGGCTGGACGCGCCCGCGACGCCCTTCGACATGTTCTGTTCCGGGCAGGCATTCCTACCGGACGGGCGGCTGCTGGCCGCGGGCGGGACCGAGCAGTACGACCCGTTCCTCGGGCTACGTGACGCGTTGCTGTTCGACCCGCAGTCGCTGACCTGGAACCGGCAGCCCGATATGGTCTCCGGGCGCTGGTATCCGACCCTGACCGCGCTGAAAAACGGTGCGGTGGTCGCGGTTTCGGGCCTGGGGGAGGACGGGTTCCTGTCGGAGACGCCCGAGTTGTTCGACCCCGCCACCCTGACCTGGTCGAAACTCCCTGTGCCCGGGCCCATTCCGACGTACGCACATCTCGTGCTGCTCGCCGACGGCCGGGTGTTCTTCACCGGCGGGCAGTTCGGCACCAACAACGGCATGCGCCCCTCGATCTGGGACATCGCCACCGGTGCGGTCACCGAGGTGCCGGGGCTCGTCGATCCGGAGTCGCGCAGCCAGTCCACCAGTGTGCTGCTGCCGCCCGCGCAGGCGCAGCGGGTGATGCTGATCGGCGGCGGCAGCGTCGACCCGCACGGTCCCGGCATGGCCTCCGCGGACACCCGGATCGTGGATCTGAGCGCGGCCGCGCCGGCGTACCAGGCCGGCCCCGCCATGGCGTATGCCCGTATGCACGTGTGCGCGGTGATCCTGCCGGACCGCACGGTGCTGGCCGCGGGCGGATCGAGTATGGAGGAGATGGCGGATTCGGTGCCGCCGCACGGCGAGATCTACGATCCGGTCGCCGGAACCTGGTCGCCCACCGCGCCCGAGCGGGTGGCGCGGCTGTACCACTCGGTGGCGCTGCTGACACCGGACGGCAAGGTGGTGACCGCCGGATCGAATCCGCTGCGCAAAACAGAGGAACTGCGCATCGAGATGTTCTGGCCGCCCTACTTGTTCCAGGGTGCCCGGCCGGAATTTCAGATGTCCAGCGGCACAGCGGAATACGGCGCGACCCTGACGATCGCCACCACGGCCGCCGTGCGTGAGGCCAGCCTGCTGCACCCCACCTCGTGCACCCACTCCTGCGACAACAACCAGCGGCTGATCGACCTGCCGATCACCCCCGCCGCGTCCGGCGCCCTCACCGTCACGCTGCCCTCGAACCCGGCGCTGGCCCCGCCCGGCTGGTACCTCCTGGTCGTAGTGGACACCGACGGGATTCCCTCGACCGGGCAGTGGCTGCACCTGAATCCGGACGCGCCCGCACCGGTGTGAACCGCGAAATGCGGCAGCCCGGGCCGATACTCCGCACTACCGTGGAAGGTATGACCGCGGAGTACCGGCACCTACTCGTGAAGCGGGACGGCGACACCATCACCGTCACCATGAACCGTCCCGACCGCCGCAACGCGCTGTCCGCCGACCACCTGACCGAACTGCTGGCCGCGTTCCGCGCCGCGGGCGACACCGACGCCACCGGCATCGTGCTCGCCGCGGCCGGGCCGGTGTTCAGCGCAGGCCACGATTTCGCCGATGTGGCCGCCCGTGACCTGCTCGGCGTGCGCGACCTGCTCACCCTCTGCCAGCAGGTCATGACCACCCTGGAGACGGTGCCGCAGGTGGTGATCGCCCGCGTGCACGGCCTGGCCACCGCGGCCGGCTGTCAGCTCGTCGCGTCCTGCGACCTGGCCGTCGCCTCCGATTCGGCGGGCTTCGCCCTCCCCGGTGGCAAGGGCGGCTGGTTCTGCCACACCCCGGCCGTCCCGGTCGCCCGTTCCATCGGCCGCAAACGCCTCATGGAGCTGGCCCTCACCGGCGACGTCATCGACGCTCGCACCGCCGTCGACTGGGGTCTGATCAACTACGCCGTCCCCGACGCCGACCTCGACGACGCCGTCGCCGACCTGCTCGCCCGCGCCACCCGCGGCAGCCGCGCGAGCAAGGCGCTCGGCAAACGCACCCTCTACGCCCAGCTCGACCGCCCCGAGGCCGACGCCTACACCCTCGCCCGCGAGGTCATGGCCGCCGCCTCCCAATTGCCCGGCGCCCGCGAGGGAATGGCCGCCTTCCTGGAGAAGCGCCCGCCCGTCTGGCCCGACTGACCGGCGAGGCGGATGGGCGGGAATCCCACCCGGTCTCCACCCTGGGGTGGTGGGTGGAGGCGGTTCGCGGGGCGACCGTAGAGGCATGAACTTGCAGAATGCGGTGGTCGACGGCGCGGTGGCGGTGCTGGTGATCGGGTGGATCATGTACCGGCAGACCCGGTGGCAGGTCCTCGACGCCAATCGGCTGTGGCGGGGACCGATCATTCTGGGGCTGGTGGGGTTTCTGCAGATGAAGTCCGTGGTCACCGGTGGCGGCCTCGGGGTCATGTCGGTGGCCCTGCTGGCCTTGTCGGCGGCGCTCGGTGTCGGGATCGGCGTGGTCATGGGGATGCTGTCCCAGCTGCGCCGCACCGCCGCGGGATGGGAGGCGCGGACCGGGTGGGCCGGATCGCTGCTGTGGCTGGTGCTGCTGGCGGCGCGCATCGGGGTGGACGTGGTCGCGCACCTGGCCGGCGCGGTGTCCGTCACCTCGGTCGGGGCGATCCTGCTGGTGGTGGCGCTCAATCGGGCGGGCCGGGCGCTGGTGCTGGCCCGGCGTGCCGAGCAGGCGCACCCGGTTGCGGCACACTGAGACCGATGTCCATCCTCGACCCACCCTCGAGCCTGTCCAGGCTGCTGCGCCTGGTCGGGCTCGTCGCCGTGGTCTCCTCCTCGGCGAGTGTGGCCCTGTTCCACCGGCCGTGGGTGGCGGCGCTGGTGGTGCTCTCGTGGCTGGGCTGGGCGGCGTGGGTGGTGATGCCCGCACGGAAGTGGCGGCGGGAACGAATCTGTCTGTGCGCCATGGCCATCGGCGGGGGATCGACCGTCGCCCAGTCGGTCGGCTCCGGAATCACGGCCCTGGCCACGGTATTCATCGCCCTCGGCCTGCTGAGCGCGCCGCTGTGGTTCGGTCTGGCGATCGCGCTGTCCACCTCGGTGCTCATGTGCGTTTCCATCCTGGTGGACGGTGCGCGTCCGGGGGCACTGGTGGGATTGCTGGTCGGTGTGGTCGTGGTCGGCTTGGCGGGGTGGAGCCGCCGCCAGGCGCGGGTCGGCGCGGAGCGCAATCGGATGCTGGTGGAACAGAATCGGATCATCCGCGAGGAGCGGGATCGGGCCGCCGCCCTGGCCGAGCGCGGGCGCATCGCCCGCGACATCCACGATGTGCTCGCCCACACTCTGGGCGGTCTGGTGCTCCAACTCGACGCCGCGGACGCGCTGTTGGAGGCGGGGGAGACGGACCGGGCCGCGGAGCGGGTCAAGGCATCTCATCGGCTGGCGGTGTCCGGGCTGGCCGACGCCCGCCGGGTGGTGGGCACGCTGCGGTCGGGCGGCTTCGACGCGGCGGCCGAGCTGCGCCGGGTGGTGGAGGAGCACCGCGCGGCCGGCGGGCAGCTGGCCGAGCGATTCGATGTCGCGGTGGATCCGGCGAACGAGCAGGCGGCGGTGGCCCTGATCCGCGCGGTGCAGGAGGCGCTCACCAATGCGCGCAAACACGCACCCGGGCAGGCGGTTACGCTCGCATTGCGCGGCAGCGGCGCGTCGCTGGAGGCGGTGGTGTCGAATCCGATTGCCGCGCAATGGGTGCCGCTCGGCAGCACCGGTTCCGGGGCAGGACTGCTGGGTATGCGGGAGCGGATCGAGGCGGCGGGCGGACTGCTGTCCGCCGGGAAGGAGGAGGGTCGGTGGACGGTGCGAATTCTGCTGCCGCGGAAGTGATCACGGTGGTGGTCGCCGACGACCAGACCACCGTGCGCGACGGGCTCACCACGGTGTTGTCGCTGCTGCCCGATATGCGGGTGGTGGGGGAGGCCCGCGACGGCGCGGAAGCGGTCGAGCTGGTACGGCGGGTGAAACCCCGGGTGGCGCTGATGGATCTGCGCATGCCCGGCATCGACGGCGTGGCCGCGACCGCCGCCATCACCGCCCAATATCCCGAGACCGCGGTCCTGGTACTCACCACCTACGCCGACGACGCCTCCATCGCGGGCGCGCTGCGGGCGGGCGCACGCGGATATCTCACCAAGGACGCCGGTCGCGCCGAGATCGCCGCGGCCATCCGATCCGTCGCGAGCGGTCACACCACCCTGGCCGCCGATGTGGGCCGCCGCCTGCTCTCCGCCCTCGACGCGCCACCCGAAGCGCCCGCCGACCTCACCGACCGCGAGCGGGACGTACTGCGGCTGATGGCGCAGGGGCGCAACAACTCCGAGATCGCCAAGGAACTGTTCATCGGTGTCAGCACCGTGAAGACGCACATCAATTCACTGTTCGCCAAACTCGGGGTCCGCGATCGCGGCCAGGCCATCGCCTTCGCTCATCGCACGGGTCTGGCCCGCTGAGCGAGGGTCCGGGGCTACCGAACCTCAATCGGCTATCTGAATCTGTAGATATTGCAATCTGAGCATGGATTGCCGATATGGCATCGCTGCCGCGACACCCGGACCATGAACCTGTTCAGAACAAACAGCTCAGAAGAGCGGTGCCCGCCATCGGACTTCGCCGCGGCTAGGGGGAAACCGCTTGCCCGAAGCGGGCTTCGAATGCGGCGCGGTTGGCTGAGATGGGGGAGCGGTCCCAGACGGCGAACACGACGCGATCGAAGGCGGCCCCGTGGATCTGGAGCGCCCGATCGAAGGCCTCGGCGACCTCGTTCGGGTCATTGCGGAACACACCGCATCCCCACGCGCCGAGGACCAATTCGCGGACACGCTCGTGAGCGGCGACGGCGAGCACCCGCTCGGCGCGGGCGATCAGGATCTCGCGAACATCGACCCGTTCGCCCGAACGGTCCGCCAGTGCACCGGCATTCGGCGCGGGCGAGGTCAGGAACGAGGTGGTGAAGGTGTGCGCGGTGAGCGCACCGCGGTCGTCGCGGACGACCGGGACCTCGCGGGAGAAGATGACACGATGGCTGTAGCGCAGGTCGTCGGATGCGCGGTGGGCCTCGTAGTAGCGGGGCGTCTCGAGCAGGCAGCGGTAGAGCAGGGCGCTGCGGCACAGGTCTTCCTCCTGGGCGCGGGCACCGCGGAGGTAACCGCCGCCGGGGTTGCGGGCGGAAGCGAAATTGAGGACGGCGATGGTTTTTCCGCCTTCCTCGTGTAGCCGGCGGGCGGCCTGCATGCTGCCTTCGGCCGTGACCTCGGGGCGTCCGGTGAACGGTCCGGGGTCACGGTTGTAGAGGTCCTCGTCGGGTTCGAAACAGTGGGTCCAGGCGCGCGCCTGGGACAGCGCGTCGGTGATGTCGACGAGGGTTCCGTCGGCCGCACGATAGGTGCCGAGGGCGGCGATCCGCTCGTTCTCGTCGGCGATTTGTTGTGGGCTGGTACTCATTTCAGTGACCATACGGACCGGGCCCGGGAATGGCATCCGAATTTTAGTCGCAGACACTAATACTGGGCTGTCGCGGTGCGCGCACCGGGTTTGTCCGACCGTCCGCCTACGATGTCGCCATGACCGGCTCCCAGCGTTTGCGGATCGTCCCGTCGCAGTTCGCGGTGGATCACCTGCCGAATTCCACCTTTCCGGAGGACGACGAGTGGATCGCCCTGGTGCGGGCGCCGGAGGGGCTCACCGTGATTCGCGAGGCGCCCGCGTGGGCCGAGGGTGAGACCTGGAAGGGTTTCTACGGTGTCGACGCGGGCAGCCTGAACGCGCCCGGCACGCTGGCCGCCTTGATCGGGCCGTTGGCGGAGTCGTCGATCCCGGTGTTCGTCGCCTCCACCTTCCATGCCGATCTGGTGCTGGTTCCCGCGCATCGGCTGGAGGAGGCGTCGGCGGCGCTGCGTGATGCGGGGCATCGCATCGCCGACTGACACCGAGGGTTGGGAAGCGGGGCCTTGGGGTAGTCCGGCGTTGTCCTGCTGTCCGGTTGCGTGGGACGGCCCACGGGTGCACCATATTACTGTCTACGTACGTAGAACGTATGAGCGGGCGCGCCCCCGGCGCCCGGGGCGGCTCGGGTCCATACCGGCGATCACCCTACGATCGGGTGCGCACCAGGACCGTAGGCCGACACGCGATGCGGAATCGGCTGAGCCGTGAGGTGAGGAGACGTCAGACGTGAGTGCGCGAGGCTTCGGAGACCTGGAAGCGGTCGTCATCGAACGCATCTGGGATCGCTCCGGCAAGACGACGGTCCGGGAAGTGTTCGACGAGTTGGCCGGCGAGCGCGACATCGCGTACACCACCGTCATGTCCACCATGGACAATCTGCATCGCAAGGGCTGGCTGGAACGCGAACGCGTCGGCAAGGCCTACCGATACTGGGCCACCCTGAGTCGCGAGGAGTACAGCGCCCGCCTCATGCGTGAGGCGCTGGGCAGCGGCGGTCGTTCGGATCTGGTGCTCGCGCACTTCGTGGAGCAGATGAGCGCCGAGGAGTCCGAGGGCCTGCGGGCGGCCCTGCGCAAACTCGCGCGCTCCAAACTGCGCTGACCGGAGGGTCTGCGCGTCACCCCGATTCCCGCCGCTGCCACCGGTAGTGGTGTGCTGCCGCCTGCCGACCGCGGGTTCGGCGTGTCGGGTGGCCGATTGCGCAAACCTCATGCGTGTCCTGTCGTTTTGCGTCGGATTCGCCGCGGCCGGGCGTGAGCCCGATCACCGGCTCCCAACTAACTACGTACGTAGATAGTAGATTGTTTCGAGGGTGTGTCAATGACATGCCGGCGAGGAAACCGGTCGGTCAAAACAGCGGCCGGGCAGTCGGATTCGAGGCGGGAGGTGTCGGCGGTGGGTCGTGTCGGCGGGTTCGGCCGGACACTGTGGGTGCTGCTCGGTTCGGGGCTGGTGCTGCTCGCCGCGATTGCCGGTTGCGCGCTCGGCGATGGGTCCGATCATGCGCGCCCGCTGGAAGCGGTGTCGATCGCCCCGGGTGAACCGGGGGCTCCGGGACCGCACGGCGGTGAATCCGCGCACTGCGACCCGCATGTCGGGGACGCGATCCGGACGGCCTCGCCCGGCGCGGAACACGCGCCGGAGGCGGCCGCCGATCCCATTGTCCCGGCAGCCGGACCTGCGGATACCGGAATCGTCGCCGTGTCCCACGGAGTACGGGGACCACCCGACTACGCGGTCGGCGGCCGGATGCTGCTGACCCGCCTGTGTATCGACCGACGCTGATCGGCCGGCGACAGGCCCTGGGCGTCGCGCCCCGGGCCGGAGTCCGTTGCCGTGCACATCATGCCGCCGCCGCGGCGGTCCGATACCGAAAGCGACAGTCATGGACAAAGGTCTGCTCGACGAGTTCGACACGAGCACCGGCCGGCCCGGATTGCCCGGCCTGGCCCGGGAACCCCGCGCGCTGGTGGGCAATACGCCGGTGCTGTGGGTGGGGGAGCCGTTCTCGCCCCCGGGGCTCGGCTTCTGGGCCAAGCTCGAGGGACGCAATCCGGGCGGGATGAAGGACCGGCCCGCGCTGCACATGGTGCAGCGGGCCCGGGCCCGGGGAGTGCTGGCGCCCGGCGGCCGGATCATCGAATCCTCCAGCGGCACACTGGGGTTGGGGCTGGCCCTGGCGGGGCTGGTGTACCGGCATCCGGTGACCGTGGTGACCGATCCGGGGCTCGAGCCCATGGTCGCGCAGCTGCTCGCGGCCTACGGCGCCCACGTGGAGCTGGTGTCCGAGCCGCATCCGGTCGGCGGCTGGCAGCAGGCGCGCCGCGATCGGGTCGCCGAACTGCTGGCGGCCGAGCCCGGCGCGTGGTGCCCGGACCAGTACAGCAATCCCGACAATGTCGACGGCTACGAGTCCCTGGCCCGGGAGTTGATCGAACAGCTCCGTGGCGTCGACGTCCTGGTCTGCGCCGTCGGGACCGGCGGCCATTCCGCCGGTGTCGCCCGTGCCCTGCGCCGCACCAACCCGGACCTGTCCCTGATCGGTGTGGACACCGTGGCCTCCACCATCTTCGGCCAGCAGGCGGGCCCGCGCCTCATGCGCGGCCTCGGCTCCAGCATCCACCCGCGCAATGTCGACTATGCCGCCTTCACCGAAATCCACTGGGTCGCACCGGCCGAAGCCGTCTGGGCCTGCCGCACCCTGGCCGCGGCCTACCTCGCCAGCGGTGGCTGGAGCGTCGGTGCGGTCGCGCTGGTGGCCGGGTGGGCGGCCCGCACCCACGCGCCGGGCACCCGGATCGCCGCCGTCTTCCCCGACGGCCCGCATCGCTACTTCGACACCGTCTACAACGATTCCTATTGCGCCGCACACGGACTGCTCGGCGCTCCGCAACCCACCGCGCCGGACACGATCGCTCATCCTCGGGACCGGCAGGTGGAGAAGTGGACCCGCTGCTCCACGGTTATCGACCCCCGGGGGTCGGAGCCCGCGTCGGAGACGGGAGCCCGCGACCGCACTCCTGCTCCGACCGCGAACACGGTCGGTCGGATACCCGGTCTCGGTCCGGGCGATGGTGCCGCTGGTCATTCGACGGCAGTGGAGCCCGGAGATGGTGAGCCGGTGGGGAATCCGGTACTCGGTTCGACGAGCGCACGCGACTTCGCGGAGCCGATTTCGTGAACATCGTGGCGAAGTTCCGCGGGTTCGATCGGGCCGCGCAGTTGCTGATGGTCAATCAGTTCGGCATCAACCTCGGGTTCTACATGCTCATGCCGTATCTGGCCGGGTACCTGTCCGGCCCGCTGGGTTTGGCGGCGTGGGCGGTGGGGCTGGTGCTGGGTGTACGGAATTTCTCGCAGCAGGGGATGTTCCTGGTGGGCGGCACGCTGGCGGATCGGCTGGGGTACAAACCGCTGATCGTGGCCGGATGTCTGTTGCGGACAGCTGGTTTCGCGCTGCTGGTGTTCGCGTCGGATCTGCCGGGCCTGCTCATCGCCTCGGCGGCAACGGGATTCGCGGGGGCGCTGTTCAATCCGGCGGTGCGGGCCTATCTGGCCGCGGAGGCGGGGGAGCGGCGGGTGGAGGCGTTCGCGGTGTTCAACGTCTTCTATCAGGCCGGGATGCTGGCGGGCCCGCTGGCCGGATTGGCGCTGCTGGCCTTGGATTTCCGGGTCACGGCGGCCGCGGCGGCGGTGGTGTTCGCGCTGCTCACCGTCGCGCAGCTGTTCGCGCTGCCCGCGCGCCGCGGTGCCGAACCGGCCGTGCGGACCTCGGTGCTGCAGGATTGGCGCACCGTCGTCGCCAATCGCCGTTTCGTCGCCTTCGCGCTGGCCATGATCGGCTCGTATGTGCTGTCGTTCCAGGTGTATCTGGCGCTGCCCCTGCAGGCCGGGTACCTGGCCGGTGAGCGGGCGCGGACGGTCACCTCGGCGCTGTTCGTGATCTCCGGCCTCGTCGCGGTCGCGGGGCAGCTGCGCATTACCGCCTGGTTCCGGAAACGCTGGGGGACCGGCCGCGGCCTGGTGGTCGGTGTGGCCCTGCTGGCGGTGGCGTTCGTGCCGCTGGCGGTCTTGCCCGCACCGCGGCCCTTCGGTGCGCCGGTGGCCATCGGCGCGCTGCTGCTGGCGGCGGCGGTGCTGGCGGTCGGTACGGCGGCAGTGTTCCCGTTCGAGATGGACACCGTGGTCTGCCTGTCGGGGAATCGCCTGGTAGCCACGCATTACGGCTTCTACAACACGGTGGTGGGGATCGGCATCCTGGTCGGCAATCTCGCGACGGGTGCGCTGCTGGGTGCGGCGCATGCCGTCGGGGCGGACTGGGCGGTGTGGCTCGGTCTCGTGGTCATCGGCACGCTGGCTGCCGTCGCCTTGCATGTCCTGAATCGATCCGATCGGGATCCGGCCCCCACCCGCCCGCCGATCGAGGATCCGTCATCGCCCGCGGGTCGGCGGATCGACTATCCGACCCGGCCGCTGCCGGTGCGGCGCTGAGCCCGGGACTCGGCGCGGCGGTCCGCGCCGGGTCCCGGCTAGACGGCACAGACCTTGATGCCGATGCCGGCGGTGACAATGGCCGCGACCGGGATGAACACGGCGGTGAGCGTGATCGCGGTGATCGCGATGCGCGTGTGCATGCGGGGCGGGTTCTCCGGCGCGGAGAGGCGGCGGACCCGGGGCAGCAGCGCGGCCTCGGCGGTCGCGGGCGGGGTGGGGAGGGTGGAGAGGGTCAGCAGGGCCTGTAAGACGGTGGTGCGCCCGTGGATTCGGGCGGCGACATCGTCGGCGAGCATCTCCAGCAGGCGCGCCACCTCGGAGGCGCCCAGGGTGAACAGCTCGACCCGCGGCAGCACGGTGGCCAGGCTGCGGGTGAGGGTGAGGAGCAGGTGGTGGCGGCCGTCCAGGTGGGCGCGCTCGTGGGAGAGCACCGCATCGAGGTGATGATCCTCGAGCGCGGCCAGCACGCCGCGGCTGACCACGATCGTATGGGGTTTGCCCGCAACGCAATACGCGGCCGGATGATCGACCTCGAGCACGACCGCGTCCAGGCCGGGGTGGTGGCGTCCGGCGAGCCGGGCCATCCGGGCGTGCTCGAGGGTGGTACGGCGCGAGCGCAACAGGGTGGTGCCGAGCCGCACCGCCAGCACCAGCACGGCGAGCGTGGCGAATCCCGACAGCGCGAACAGCCCGGTCTGCAGGTGCACGCCGTAGTCGCCTTCCGCGGCGTCGTGCAGGTGCAGCAGGCAGCTGTCCATGAATCGGGCGGGAAACAGTGAAATCCGGTGCGTGACAAGGTCGATGATGATGATCGCCAGTGTCACCGTCCAGGCCAGCACAGTCGAGGCCATGGCCGCCAGCCAGGCCGCCACCGCGATCCGCGGCGCGGCCCCTGCGGTGCTGAGCCGGCGCAGCAGTCGGGGCGCGAGTACGGCCACGGCGAATCCGTACAGCAGCAGACAGACGGCGACGCTCATGCCGGCACCCGCGATCGCGCTGCTCGCATCCGATCTCCTCCCGTGGAATGGGCACGAGTGTAGAGGGCAAAACTGAGGGCAGGCTTACTCCCGCGGCGTGACGGCCGCCGCAGGCGGCCGGCAGGAGCGCCATGTTCGATACCCCTGTGGGGTACAGTTTCCATATACCTACTGGGGGTATAACTCCGAAACCGGTGACAGGAGAACCGATGTCGACCCGAACCGAAGAGGCATGGCGCATGGCACGACATCCCGCCACTGTGACCCTCGCCCGCTGCGTCGCTCTGTGTGTGATGGCCGGCGTGCAGGCCGGCCTGCGCGGACGTGCCGCCGACTCGCCGTGCCAGGGTGGGAAAACCGCATGAATCGACCGGGCGTGCTTGCGCTCGGCGGCGATTCTCCGGTATTACGTATCTACGTAGTTGATACGTAGATAGGCCGGGTGTCGTTTCCTCGACGGCACCGGGACGCCGACCGGACCGGCGTCGACACGGGTGGGGCCGGGTGTTTTCCGCGAGCAGCCCCGGCCCCACCCGTGATCACCGCGGAGCGGTCAGCAGCGCGTGGGCGGCGGCCTCGATCGCCGCCTCGTCCAGCAGCACCGCCGCGGCGGCCGGACCCAGCGGCACGAAACTGTCGGCGCTGGTGACACGGGCCACGCGGCCCTCGAAACCGGCATCCAGCAATGCCGCGCACACCGCCTCGGAAACGCTCCCGCTGCGGCGGGTCTCATCGGCGACGAGCACGCGGCCCGTGGCGCGCGCATGCTCGACCAGATCCGCCACCGGCAGCGGCGCCAGCCAGCGCAGATCCAGCACCCGCGCGTGAATCCCCTGCGCGGCCAGCCGCTCCGCCACCCGCAGGCTCATCGGCACGCCATTGGCGAAGCTCACGATGGTGAGATCCGCGCCGGTGCCGTACACGCGGGCGCGCGCGATCTCGGCATGGCGCACACCGGAAATCGGCG
The DNA here is from genome assembly GCF_053603795.1 of Nocardia sp. NPDC004123. Taxonomy (NCBI): domain Bacteria; kingdom Bacillati; phylum Actinomycetota; class Actinomycetes; order Mycobacteriales; family Nocardiaceae; genus Nocardia; species Nocardia sp. NPDC004123. Next base: position 144,783 of record NZ_JBSGGG010000019.1, on the reverse strand, counting down.
CCAGCCAGCCGCCGTCCCCGGCGCGATACAGGTCCCGGGTGTGATAGAGCGCGATCGGCTCGAGAAACACGCACACCCGCCCGTCCACCCGCGCCGCCGAGACGCACGTGCGCAGCATCGTCGCCGCATCGTCGGCCCGGGCCGGCACGGCGATCACCAGGCCGGGGATATCCCGCAGCGCCGCAAGGGAATTGTCATTGTGGAAATGCCCGCCGAACCCCTTCTGGTAAGCCAGACCCGCGATCCGCACCACCACCGGATTCCGGTACCGCCCGCCCGAGAAGAACGACAGTGTCGCCGCCTCCCCCCGCAACTGATCCTCGGCATTGTGCACATAGGCCAGGTACTGAATCTCCGGAATCGGCACGAACCCCGCCAGCCCCGCCCCCAGCGCGGTCCCCAGCACACTCTGCTCATCGAGCAGCGTGTCGAAAACCCTGCGCCCCCCGAAACTCTGCTGCAACCCCTTCGTCACCCCGTACACCCCACCCTTACGCCCCACATCCTCCCCGAACACCAGCACATCCGGATCGCGAGCCAGCAACTCCGCCAGCGTGTGATTCACCGCCTGCGCCAGGGTGAGGGGCTCGCCGGAAACCGATGAAGAAGGTGCTGCCGACGAAATCCCCTGTGCCGCAACCTGGCTCGCTGATACGTCGGCGGCCGCTCGCGTGGTGGCGGCCAGGCCCGATATCCCGTCTCCCGCGTCCGGGGTAGCGGGAGCCGGACGGGCGATTGCGCCAGCCGAATCCACGGCAGCGGCGGTGTGGGATGTGACTGGGTCGGTGGGTATCCGGGCCGCGGCGTTCGGGTTTCGGGGACCGGCGAGTTGCGGCGCATCGGGCCCGGCGCCGCCGGCCCGATCCAGGTCGGGCCCGGTGCGCAGGACGTCGGCCCGGATCGCGGCCGGGTGGGCGGGGGCGAGCGGGGCGGTGATCTCGGCGGCCGAGTGCAATTTCGGTTCGTGCCAGGCGGCTTCGGCGGCCTTGGCGACCTGGTCGCCGATCTCGTCGTAGCGCCTGACGATCTCGGCGGGGGTGGTGACGCCGGTGGTGACGAGCAGGCGGGCGGTGGCGGTCACCGGGTCGCGGCGCAGGTCCGCGGTGATGTCGGCGGGGCGGCGGTAGGCCGATTCCACATCGGAGCCCGCGTGGCCGAGCAGCCGCACGGTGCGCAGGCGCAGGAAGGCCGGTTTCCGGTGTGCGCGTACATGATCCGCGGCCGCGGTCGCCGCCGTCAGCGCCGCGGGCAGGTCCGTGCCGTCGGCATCGAAGTACGCGAGTCCCGGCCGGGATCCGTAGGCCTGCTCGATCCAGGTGCGCGGAGTGGGCACGCTGATGCCCAGGCCGTTGTCCTCGCAGACGAACAGGATCGGCATCGGCACGCCCTGGTGGGCGGTGTGGATCGCGGTATTGATGGCCCCGGCGGCGGTCGAATGATTGGCCGAGGCGTCGCCGAAGCTGCACACCACCACCGCATCCTCGGGCCACTCGGTGTGCAGGCGCAGCTGCGCGGCCCGGTCGAGGGCGAACGCCAGGCCGACCGCGCGCGGCAGGTGCGAGGCGATGGTGGAGGTCTGCGGAATGATGTGGGCCGGCTTGCTACCGAAAACCTTGTGCCGCCCACCGGAAATCGGGTCCGCGGCCGCCGCCACGACACCCAGCATCACATCGCGGAGCGGATCCAGGCCGGGCACCTGCCGGGCGCGGTGCACGAAGAACGCGCCGGACCGATAGTGCAGCAGCGCCGGATCGGTGACCCGCAGTGCCGCCGCCACCGCGACATTGCCCTCGTGTCCCGACGAACCGATGCTGTAGTACCCGTGCCCCTCCCGGGTGAGCCGCCGCGCGGCCAGATCCAGCTGCCGGGACGCGGCCTGGGCGTCGAACAGTTCCAGGCACCGCGCCCCGGTCAATCCGGTGGCGGCGTCGATCGGTTCCCGGTGCGCGCGAGCCGCTCCCGGCGTCGTCGCCGCCACCTCCGCGCGAAACCACTGATCCAGCTCAGCTTCCCGATCGTTGATGACGCCCTCCCATGGTTCGAGTTCGCCGGGACCTCAGCGTAGGTGTGACACCGCGCGATCGGCGGCAACAGCGGATCTGTCGGCCAGTCTGTCCAGAGTGCCGAGCGCAGGCCCGTCGCGGGTGTATTTCCACCATGTTGATGACTTTTTCGGAAGTATTCCAGTTGATATCGCCATCATGGCTGTGGATTTCCGAAGACGCGGTCGCAGCCGCTCAGCGCCGCCAGGCATCGCGCGCCAGCATGTCGGTGATCAACGCGGACGGCCGCGAATCGGCATGAAATTCGGTGCGCAGCAACTCGCAGGCCTCCGCGAACCCGATTCCCGCCGCCCTCTGGTTTGCCGTGAGTGTGTGGTCAGCTGGGTACAGAACTCGCTGACCGTCGAACGCTCGGGTCGCACCAGAATGCAGTGCTTGCTCACCCGCTCCCGGGTCACTCCGCGCGCAGTTTCAATCCCGTGTCGTTGCCGGAGTTGCGGATGGTGAGTTCGTTGGAATCGATGGTGGCCTTGGTTTTCCCGTCCAGTGCGTGCAGCACCTGCTGCTCGACCTCCATGACCTGCGGGTCGCACATCATGCGGGTGGTCGCGATCTGGAAGGTGACAGTGCCGTCGTCGATCTGGGCCGTGCCGGTCATGCTGTTGCAGCCCGCGCTGCCCGAAACCTCGCCGTCCGGGGTGATGGTGAGGGCGGGGCGGACCTCGTCGAGGGTGGCCGAGTGGACCTCGGCGTCGGGGCGCAGCAGGGCGGTCACGATCCAGGGCGTGTCGACCAGCGGTTTGTCCGGGTGGGCAGCCTTGCGGTCGAGCATGGTGACGGTGGAGCCGTTGCCCTTCAGGGTGAGCGTGTCGCCGGTCAGCGTCCAGGTCGGCTGGGAGCGCAGCAGCCCGTCCTGCCAGCCGTCCGCGCCCGCGAGATCGCCCGGGCATGCCATGAGCGTGGTCGCCATCTCGCCTACCTGGATTGTATTGCCTTGCAGGTCAACGGGTCCGGTGGCGGTATTACAGCCGGAGGTGGCCGAGACGCGCCCGTCGGCGAAGGTCAGGGTCAGCGGCCCGCCACCCGGGATCGGGGTGCCCGCTACCGCGGTCGAGACGAAGGAGCGGCCCATGAGCGAGGCGGGCGGGGTGTAGTTGACACCGCCATTGGAAGAGCATCCGGCCGCGGTCACGGCGGTCAACGCGAGCAAGACCCACAGACGAGTTGCTGGCATATGCCCGATCGTACGGCGATCACACCGGCATCCCGAGTGCCGACGCGAGCGTCCGCCCGATCGAGGTCACGAACGAACCCCGCAGCTCAGCCGTGGGCGAGCGCCTGGTCGGTGAGTGCGCCGATGACCGGTCCGAGTGTCCGCGCGTAGCTGACCGTGACATGGTTGTCGTCGCGGTACACCAGGGTGTTGCCGACGATCAGGGGACAGCGGACGGCAGTGCAGAACAGCGAGGTGAGATCGGCGTACCGGCCGCCTCCGGCGACCGCCGCGGTCTGCTCGGCCACGACACCCGCGTCGTTCACCGCGACCGGTCGCTCGGGGGTGCACGCCAGGGCATCGTCGATGTGCTCGGACAGGCACGCCGGCACGGTGGTGTGCGGATCGGGGATCGGCCCGAGAACGAGGACGGCCGAGCCGATCGCGCGCAGCTGGGCAACCAGGCGAGTCAGGCCATCGATCCAGGCAGCGTCATAGGAGACGAAGCCGAAGTCTCCGCCATAGCGTCGGGACATACTCACCACGATCAGCCGGGGGCGTTCGCTCTGCAGCCGCGTCAGCACCTGGCCGCGCCATTGCTCGCATTCGGTGTACTCCCGGTCCAGATAAGGACTCGTAATGGGCAGGTCGAGCAGTGGGCAGGTGACCTTCGCCATGGTTTCCAGCCGCCAGCCCCGCGCCGCGGCGATCGGCTCCAAGGCCGGACTCCACATCGCGGCGTGCGAATCACCGACCAGGGCCACCGTGGTGTCCGAGTCCGGATTACCCGAGGCGCACTCGGGCTGGCCCACATCGCGCCAGGAGCGCACACACCCGTTGTTGAACACGTCCGCCTTGTCGCCGGACGCGTTGCCGAGCGAGGGGGTGAGATTCGACGGGACAGCCCGGATTTCGGCCGAGTCGGCGACCGCCGACCGAGTTTGCGTCACCAGCTGCCGAACCGCCTCGTCGAGGGGGTCGGCGGCAGGAGCGGACGGTGCAGCTGGTGCGACGAGCGTGAGCGCCGGCGCCGACATACCGCGGCCGACCGGGGCGGGGACGAGCATGAGCAGTGCCACCACCACACAGATGGCGACAGCAGTGCACGCGCCGCCACAGGCGAGGCTGAGCCGGGCAGAGCTCCGCAACAATGCCGCGAAGCGGGCCGGATTCTCGACCGACCAGTGCGTCAGCAGGGCGAGTCCGCCGGTCATCATGACCGCGCCGAGTGCGCCGACTCGCCCGAGCGGGTGGCCGAGCGCCAGGGGCGCCAGCAGCAACACCGGCCAATGCCACAGATACAAGGTGTAGGACAGGCCGCCGATCGCCCGCACCCGACCCGGAGCCAGTACCCGGCCGACCCCGAATCGTGGTGCGGCACAGCCGGACACGATCACCAGAGCCGTGCCCAGGACCGGCAGCAGCGCCGCGGCGCCGGGATACGGTGTCCTGCCGTTCAGCTGGGTGCAGGCCGTGACGATCAGGACCATGCCGATCCATCCGGCGAGCGCAGCCAACGATTTCGGCAGCCGGGACCATGCGACGGCCGAGAGCGCCACCATGCCGCCGGCCGCCAGCTCCCAGGCCCGAGCGGGCAGTGAGAAGAAGGCCCAGGGCGGCAGCACACGGGTCCACACCAGCGAGATCGTGAACGAAGCGGCCGCGACAACCGCGAGCACGATCAGATACGGCAGCAGCGTGGCCGATCCGGTTCGGCGCCGCCGCACGAGCCAGGCCGTCGCCATGATGAGCACCGGCCACAGCAGATAGAACTGCTCCTCCACCCCGAGCGACCAGAACTGCTGGAACGGCGACGGCGGCGCATCGGCGGCGAGGTAGTCGGTACCGTGCAGGGCGAGCCGGTAGTTCCCGGCGTACAACGCGCTCGCGATCCCGTCGCCGAGGACCTGGCGGGCCTGCAACGGCGGCAGCAGTACCGCCGCGCCGATCGCGGTGGTGACCAGGACGATGCTCGCCGCGGGCAGCAGCCGACGAGCCCGTGCACCGTAGAACCGGGCCAGCTCGATGGTGCCGGTGGCCGTCGCCTCCCGGCAGAGTATTCCGGTGATCAGGAAGCCCGATATCACGAAAAAGACATCCACGCCGACGAATCCACCACCGAGCCCGGGCGCACCCGCATGGAAGAACACGACGGCCAGGACCGCGACTGCTCGCAACCCTTCGATATCGGGCCGAAATCCCGCCCGGGGCGGCGATGCCTGCTGAACCCGGTCTGCCTGCCGATTTATCAATCCGCTCCCGGCCGTGTCCGTCATGGGGCTGCATTGTTATCGATCGTGTGGGCCATGTCACCGCGACTCTCCGGGTGGTCCCATTTGCCGCTTCGCCCGCGCACCATCGTCGTGCGGCCCTTGTCGATCACGTCCTGCCACGGCCGGGCCGGAAGTTTTCTGCACGCCACGCGGCCATCGCAGAGGTCTGCCATCAACGCACCACCGTCAGCTCATCGGCTACACCGCCACCATGGAACACCTTGGCGCCCAGGACAATCCGCTCGATGTGGCGCTGCGCTTCCCGCGCCGGGCCCAACGACTACCACGAGATCGTGGCCGCCCTCCATCTCGTGGAGGACAATGCTGGCGGTTTACTCCGCCGACGCCTCGACCCCGGCGGCGCCGAGTTGACCTTGCCGCTACGTCAACTCATAGCGTCGAGGTCATGAGCGAGCCCACCGAGCCGGCCATCGACCGGACCATCTACCCCATGCCCATGTTCGCCACCTTCCGGGTGCGCGACCTCGCCGCCGCGACCGCCTGCTACCGGGCCGCCGGATTCATCGCGCTGGCAACCATTCCCGGCGCGGACGGCACACCCGTCCTGGTGCACCTGCGGCGGATGAAATACCAGGACCTGCTGCTGGTCCCGGGCCAACCGGCGCCGGGCAGCACGACGGTCACCTTCGCCGCCGGCGGCGCGGACCTCACCGCACTGGCGACAACCCTGCGGGAGTGCGATCTCCCGGGCCTGGGCGTGGACGGTCCCGCGGACACCGCGTGGTACACCACCGATGTCACCCTCGACGACCCGGACGGCAACCGGGTCATCTTCACCGCACCCCGCGAGGCCGAGCTGGACCGGGCCAAGGAATGGGCGGCGACCTTCGAGGGCGACTGGGCCGGCAAGAATTAGCGACGACACGGGAGAGCTTCGTGGAGTGGACGATTCGGCAACTGAGGTCGTATCCCGCTGGGGTGAACGCGCTTTCGCCGTGAGCAACCAGTGGTGGCACGGCAAGTCGTTGCGGGAGCAGCGGGAGTGGAAGCGTGACACCGACGATCTGATCGCCTGCCGGATCGCCGCCCGCAAGGACGGGTGCGCTCCGGACTCCGAGCGCGCGCAGGCGCTGGCCGCCCGGCACGTGGCGTGGTTGCGGACCATCCCCGGAACGCCACTGGCGGACGGTGATCGGGAGCGCTCCATCGCCATGATCTGCGGTCTCGGGCGCATGTACGTCGAGGACGAGCGGTTCGCCGCGACCTACGGCGGACCCGAACACGCTGCGTTCGTGCGTGATTCGCTCGACGAATACGTGCGCCGGACACTGTGAAGCCCTGCCGGGCCGCGAAACGCGTGCCCGGCAGGGCTTTTCACGCGCGCACGGCTCAGCTGCCGTAGACCTGGCTGGCGGTGAACGAGAACTGGTGTCCCATCGAGCTGCACTGCACCCCGCCGCGGTAACCCTGCGTGCACGTCGCGCCCGCGTAGCTGATGCTGGCCGGAGACCACGCGTCACCGCTGGACGGCAGTGCCTGGTTGCCGCCGGGCTGGGTGTGGCCGCCGCCGCTCCACTCCGGATGGGCGGGCCAGGCGGTGTTGTCGATGATCGCGGCCGGGGCGTACGGCACCGGATAGACCTGGCCATTGGGCCCGGCCAGCGACACGTACATCAGCACGCCCGCCGGGTTGATATCGCAGCCGACAATGCCATTGGCGGCGATCGAACAGTTGAAGCCACCGATATTGAAGAAAGCGGTGTCTCCGATGAGGAAACCCGACGGATCGGTGGGGTCGGCGGAAGCGACGCCGGTGCTGAGGAACAAGGCGCTCCCGGCCGCGGCGGCGAGCAGGACAGATCGAGTTTTCATCGTCATGAGTGCCTCTCCTGTAGTGAACCACCTTCGATAGCTGGTCATGTGCTGTTCGTTTCAGCACTGGTTAACGGATACTACAGGCGGGCTCGCTAGTCCTGTGGTGGAGGCGGGAATACTGGGTAGGCTGCCCTTCTCCCGTGTTGATAGCTGAAAATAAGCTGTCGGCGTGATGGGGAATTCATCGACCTCACGGCCCTGACTGCGGCCCCGGAAATTCGGTTGCGGCTTTCCCTGGTCGGCTGCGAATGTTGTTGTACCGCAAGCTCGATGGGCGGCGGTCTCGAAAGGTTCCGGCCTGTGGAGGTCAGCCGGTCTTGAAAACCGGAGGCGGGCAACGTGTCCCGGGGGTTCGACTCCTCGGCTTTCCGCGGTGTTCCGTCGTGAGACGGGACCGAATGGCGTAGTTGCTCTGTCGGCACGGGCAGCCTGACTTTCACTCAGGACCCACGTCGGTTCGACTCCGACCTACGTCACCAAGGACTTCGTGGCGCGCCGGCGCGGCTGCCCTGGCTCTTGCTCGGGACAGCCCAAAGCGGCCCCGAAACCGTGACGGTTCAGTCGGCGAGATGATTTGCCCGGGGCTAAAATCTGGTTAGCTTCGTTGGCGCGACACGCGCAGAACAAACGCTGATTGTGATGGGACTGGGCCGGGATCCTGATCCGGCTGCCGGCGGACGCTGTTCACCGTCGCTGCCGCGACCGCCGTCGCTCCTCGGCCGTTCGTCACCAGTGGTCGCCGGCCGGATGATCAATCGACGATCTCGATGAGATCCAGGCGCAGCAGGACCGCATACAGCTCACGCAACGGCACGGCGAGCATCTGCGTCAGTGCCCCCGTCAATGGATCCGATCCGCCGCTCACACCAGTACTGATCACACTCGACACACTGCGGATCCCAGGCGTCGAACACTCGAACGCACTATGACCGGGAGGCAACAAATGGCCGAAAAACCACCAACCGGCCACGAGAACGCCGTCGACCGTGTGCTGGCCGCGCAGGGTTTCGCCGTAGACCTGCCGGTGATCGGCCGGGTTCGCATCCCCCGGCCCGAGCAGTTGGCGTACTACGGCGTACTGGGCGCGCTGGCCGCAGCGGAGATCATCGAATGGCCCGTCGCGCTGGTCCTCGCAACGGGCCATTGGCTGCTGCACGATCAGCACAATCGCATCGCTCATCAGATCGGCGAAGCCCTCGAAGAGGCGTAGATCCAATTTGCAATAGCAACTGGTCTGCAATTTCGGCCGCTCGGGTAGTGGAAATATCCTCGCTACAGCGGTCGGAACTGGTCGGCACCGCCTGGAAATGGCATTTTCTTCCTACGCCTCACGCGGACGAGTTGAGTGCACCGCCTTTCGTTTCGATAACGTAGGGCCGATCAGAGCATCGCGGAGTATTCTGGCAACGCACTAGTTTCCGCAGGAAGTTCTTTGCGCTACCTACGACGACTGGGGTGTGATGAGCAGCGTTGCATCGGACACTGTGAGAACGCTCGAGGCTACGGCATCGGCGAGTGTGCATGCGGTTGAGGCGGCCGGCGGAGCCGTCGTCGGCGCGGTGACCGGCGCGGCGCGCGGCACAGTCGAGGGCGCCGTATCCGGCGCTCGTAGTGGGATGGACCTGTCTGCCGCCACCGTGCTCGGCGTCGTTGCGGCCGGTTTGACCGGCCTGATCGAGTGGCCCGTGGCCGCCGCCGCGGGCGGCGTCGCGGGTGCGGTCTATCTGTTGCGGCGCGCCAGAACCGAATCCGGGAATCAGGACACGTCCGAACAACCGCGGCCGCGGGAGCGTAAGAGCACTCGGCCGAAGCAGTCCACTGCGGGTTCGCGACGGCCGCGAACCGCCGCACAGTAGTGGTCTCCCTGCGCGGTCTGGCCACTGCGCCGATCCGGCTGCCCCTCGCGGCCACCGGAGCCACGGTGGGATTGCTCCGGCGGCCGGTCACGGTGGCGTCGCGGCTGGCGGACCCGGCAGCCGCTCGAACAGTCGCCGAATTCACCGAAGGCATCGGCCGGGAACTCGGCGCGCTCGCAGACCCGCGGCGCATGCGTACGCAGCGGCGGATCACGCTGCATGCCAACCGTATTCACGCCGAGGTTCGCGGCCTGCAGTCGGCACAGAGCGCTCGGGTAGCCGAGTTGGCGCGCAAGCACCTCGAGCAGGAACCGGAGGTGTGCTGGTTCCAGGTCAATGCCGCCACCGGGCGGGTCGTCGTGGCCGCGGACCCGCAACGCCTGTCTCCGGCACAGCTGGAAGCGATCCTGGAACGCGTCGAAGATCTCGCCGGAACCAGTACGGAGCCGTGGAGCCGTCGACTCGAGCACCCCTCCGATCGGGAGCCGGTATTGACATCCGCGCTGCAGCTGGCCGGCGATCTCATCGGGATCGGTGTGGTCGTCACCGGGCGGTTGCTTCCGGCACCGCCGCCGGCCCACGTAGTCCGGGGAGCGGTGGCTCTCGTGGACGGACAGCCGAGGTTGCGCGGCGCACTGGAAGCCCAGCTCGGCCGCCACCGCGCCGATACCGTGATCACGATCGGAAATGCCGTGGGTCAGGCATTGGATTCGGAAGTGACCGGCCTGTGCGCCGACGCGATGCAGCGGGCGGTGCGGCTGGTCGAGGCCGCCGCTCGCTTCGCGCAGTGGCGGCGCTGGGAAGAGCTGATCGCCGACCCGGACCTGCCGGGTGTCGACGTCTACGATCCGCCCGAGCCGCGGCCGCTACCGCTGCCGCACGGACCGATCGAGCGCTGCACCGAACAGGTCAGCGCCGCCGCGGCGCTGACCTCGGCGGCAACGCTGGTCGGCGGCCGCGCGGTCGCCGACGCCGCCGACGCCGTGGCGGCGGGCGTGCCGAAGGCGGCGCGGGCCGGTCGCGAGACCTTCGCCGGTGCGCTGTCGACCCTCATGGCGGCGCGCGGCGTGCTGACCCTCGATCCGTTCATGTGGCGCCGCATGGACCGGGTTTCCGCGGTGGTCGTCGACCGGGATGCTGTGCGCGGTCAACGCGCGGTGGTCCTCGACGCCGAATCCCGCGACGACAGCTGGCGGGTCGAGCACGTGTGGAGCGCCGCCCAGCGGCTGCTCTGGTGCGATGGTGAGGAACTGCCCATCCCACCACCACCCGAGCATCGGCGTGAGAATCTGCATCTGGACACCGACGCCGGCCCGCGACTCGGCAGCGACACCGATCCTCCCGGCCCGGACAGCGATCCAGGGGGCCCGCGCTGGCACCTGCTGCACGAGCACGGACACGTGGTCGGGCGGGTGCTGATCGGGAGCGAGCCACATCCGGGTGCTGCCGGATTGCTGTCCACCGCCCGCCAGGCGGGCCTGCGGGTGGTGCTCATCGGTGACGAGAGCACCGGCGAATTGCGTCGCAGCGCCGATGAATTCGTGCTCGCCGGCGGGTCGGTGTCCGGGCTGGTACGGCGACTGCAACAGCAGGGGCACGTGGTGGCGGTGGTCAGTGGCGAGGCGCATCGCGCCCTGGCCGCCGCCGATCTGGGCATCGGTATCGCCTCCCGGACTCCCGGCGCTCCGGCACGCATCCCCTGGCAGGCGGACGTGGTGTGCCCGGATCTGAGTTCGGCACGGCAGATCATCGCCGCTACCGGCCAGGCACGCAATGTCAGTGAGCGCGGCCGGGTCCTGACGCTGTCGGCGGCCACGCTCAGCGGTCTGTTGCTCGCGTCCGGTCCCGCGGAGTCTCGCGCGGCGCGAGCCACCAGCCCGGTCACGGCGGCCACCCTGATGGGGTTGGCAACGGGTCTGAACGGCGGGCGCCGGGCCGCCCGCGCGACCGGGCCGGCCGAGGTGCGGCTGGTGCCGTGGCATGCACTGGAACCGGACGAGGTGCTGGCGCGCCTACCCGCCCCGCGCCGGTCGGCGCCGCCGCCTCGCTCGCACGTCACCACCGTCGTCAGCCGGATATCGCAGCGATTGGCCACGCCCGCAACGAGTCTCGCCGGTCTGGTCGCCGATGTGCGCCGCGAGCTGGCCGATCCGATGACCCCACTGCTGGGTGTCGGCGCGGTCGCCTCCGCGCTGCTCGGCTCACCTACCGACGCCGTGCTCGTCGGCACGGTGCTGGGGCTCAATGCCACGGTGTCGGCCCTGCAGCGCCGCCGCGCCCGGCTGTCGCTGGACAAACTCCTGCTCGGCGAGCGGTTGACCGCTCGGCGGCTCACCGAGGACGGCGAAATCGAGACTCCCGCAGACGGTCTGCTGGCTGGTGATGTGATCGCTCTGGCCACCGGCGAGGTGGTCCCCGCGGATGCGCGGCTGCTGGAGACCGATGGACTGGAAGTGGACGAGTCCGGCCTCACCGGCGAGACCGTGACCGTGGAAAAGCAGACCCCCGCCACACCCGGCGCCCTGCTGGCAGAACGGACCGGCATGGTGTTCGAGGGCAGCGTCGTGGTCAGCGGTGAGGCGACCGCGGTCGTGGTGGCGGTCGGAACCGCCACCGAGGCCGGTCGTGCCCTCGCCGCCGCCGGGCCGCCCCCCAGCGGCGGTGTGCAGGAACAGCTGCGCAGCTTGACCGAACGCGTGCTGCCGTTCACCCTCGGCGGCGGAACCGCCGTAACCGTGACCAGTTTCCTGCGTGGGCTGCCGCTGCGCCCGGCCCTCGCCGACGGGCTGGCCGTGGCCGTCGCCGCCGTCCCCGAGGGACTGCCGCTGGTGGCGACGGTCGCCCAACTGGCCGCCACCCGCCGCCTGTCCCGCCGCGGCGTGCTGGTCCGCTCCAGCCGCACCATCGAGGCACTCGGCCGCGTCGACACCATGTGCTTCGACAAGACCGGCACCCTCACCGAGGGACAATTGCGGCTGGTCGCGGTTGCCGATCTCGACCAGACGTGGGACAGCGACCATCTCGCGAGCACGCCACAGTCGCGGGGGCTGCTCCGCGCCGCCGCCTACGCCTGCCCCAACCCTGACGATGCCCCACTGGTACACGCCACCGACCGCGCTGTCGTCGAGGCGGCACACACATATCTGGGCCACCGACCGCCCCATGCCTGGGCTCCCATCGAGGAGTTGCCGTTCGAGAGCTTCCGCGGCTACTCCGCGGCGGTGGGCAACACCGGTCAGCACATCCGGCTCGCCGTCAAAGGCGCCCCGGAAGTGCTGCTGCCACATTGTGATCACGTCCTGCGCACCGACGACGAAGGCCGCCGGGAGGCCCGGCCGTTCACGCCCGAGTGCCGCGCCGCCGCGGAGGCGGCGGTACGCCGGCTGGCCGCGCAGGGGCTGCGGGTGCTGGTGGTGGCACGGCGCGACTTCGCCTCCGCTCCCCGCGATCTCACCGAAGAGATCGAGCAACTCACCCTTCTCGGCTTCCTCGGTATCGCCGACAGCCCGCGCCCGCAGGCACTGGAACTGCTTGCCGAATTGGCCCGCAACGACATCAGCGTGCGGATGATCACCGGTGATCACCCGGTCACCGCGCGCGCGGTCGCCGAACAGCTCGCCATCCCCGCCGACACGGTGGCCACCGGGGCCGATCTGGACCTGCTGGACGAGGACGGCCAAGCCGAACTCATCGAGCAGGCAACGGTTTTCGCGCGGGTATCGCCTGAACACAAAGTGCGCATCGTGTCCGCACTCCAACGCCGCGGGCACACGGTGGCGATGGCAGGCGACGGCAGCAACGATGCGGCCGCCATCCGCACCGCCGATGTCGGTATCGGGCTGGCCGCTCGCGGGTCGGTCGCCGCACGGGAGGCCGCGGACCTGATCCTCACCGACACCGGCAAGGTCCTCGACCTCACCGTGCTGCAGGAGGCACTGGCCGAGGGCCGTGGCATGTGGCAGCGAGTACGCGACGCGATCGGCGTGCTGGTCGGCGGCAACGCCGGTGAGGTGGCGTTCACCGTCCTGGGCACGCTGCTGTCCGGCCGAGCCCCGATCGGCACCCGGCAATTCCTGGTGGTGAACCTGCTCACCGACCTCGGTCCGGCAATGGCGCTCACACTCTCGGACACCCGGCCCGCCGACGACACCGAAACGGCCGACAGGACACTCGGGCCACCGCCCGGTATCGGCAGCGACTTCCTGCAAGCCGTCGCCGTGCGCGGCGCCTGCACCACCATCGGCGCCGGCGCGGCATGGCTGCTCGGCCGCGCCACCGGCCGGCGCCGCCGCGCGGAAACGATGGCACTGGCCGCCCTGATCGGTACGCAGCTCGGGCAGACCCTGGTGATCGGCCGGCACAGCCGCCTGGTCTGGGTGACCGTGGCAGGCAGCTCCGTGGTTCTCGCCACGATCATCATGGTGCCCGGAGTGAACCGGTTCTTCGGGTGCGTACCACTGGGACCGGTAGCGTGGTCGATCGTGCTGGGCTGCGCCACAACCGGCACCTGTGCGGCCCTGCTCGCCGGCCGCGCCCTGTCCGGGCCGCCGCCCGACGTGGCAGGTTCGTCGGCTTAGCTCAATGGTCATAGCGGCTTAGCTCAGGTCATAGCGCCGCCCGGAGAAGGCCGGGCCTTTTCGATGACGGAGTCTCGACGAGGGCTGAGACAATTCCTCATGCGAACATCCACAGTCGTCGTGCTTGCCGTGGCAGCCGCGGTGCTGGTCGCGGTGCATGCAGGTCCCGTTTCCTGGGTTGTCTGGTCCGTGCTGGTCGTACTCGCGACTGCGCTCTGGCTTGTGCGGCGTTGAGCAGGCGCCTCATCGGGGTGTTCCGGCTCGGCAAGATCATCTTTTGGTTTCGGCCGTCACCGTATGCCCCTGGCCACAACGGTTCCTGGCCTGATTCGGGGTGTGCGGTATCGACCGCATACACTGTCGGCCATGCGGATGTTCCTGGATATCCTCCTCGTTATCACCAGTGTGCTGCTGGTGCTGCTGGTGCTGCTGCACCGGGCCAAGGGCGGAGGTCTGTCCAGCCTCTTCGGTGGTGGTGTGCAGTCGAGCTTGTCGGGGTCCACTGTTGTCGAGAAGAACCTCGATCGCATCACGATCTTCCTGGGGTTGATCTGGCTGATCTCCATTCTCGGCATCGGCCTCGAAATCAAGTTCTCCTAGCCCAAGCTCCTGAAATCGCCCGGGCACCACATCGGTGCCCGGGCGATTCGTCGTGCGTGGCAGGGTTCGCCGTGCGCGGCAGGGTTACCGCGGATGACGTTGCACGGGTGACAGATTCGCGAGGGCGGCGCTGAGGGCCCGGCGGGCGTCGGCGCGGCTGATGGGGGTGTCGTCGTCGAGGGCGGCCAGTTCGATGGTGAGGAAGTCGCGGATCAGGTCGGACATGCTCACCCCGCGATGGTCGGCCTCGGCGCGGATGCGCTGATCCATGGCGTAGGGGAGCCGGACCGTGCGCAGCACCGTGACGGGGGTGTCGGGGCCGGGGAGGTCGGGTTCGGGGGCGTCCTCGTCGACGGTGAGGCTGTCGAGGAAGTCGCGGGCTTCGTCGGCCGTGTGCGGGTAGCCCTTGTCCGGATAGTCAGTCATGGTCCGCCTCCCATTGTTCGAACTGGGCGAGAAGCCTTCCGGTCACCGGCCGGACGCCGACGACCTGCTGGTCCCACTGCGACAGCGGACGCACCACCACCGCCAGCGGCTGCCCCGCGCCGGTGCGGCCGATGATCATGAGTGCGGGCAGCCCGCCCGTCCCGCGCACCGGTCGCGGCCAGCGCCGGCCCGGGCCGGTCAGGACCCGCATGATCTCCTCGGGTGCGATGCCGAGCCGGGCCGCGACGTCGAGGGCCCACTCGGGAATCTCATATCCCACGGCCGCATAATACGATCGTAAAACAGCTGGTCGCCACCTGTCGACCAGCCTGTCGCGGACAGCGCGGGCGGGTCGGTGGCAGGAGTGTTGCCAAAGGGTGTTGCCAACTCGCATGACGCGCCGCGCCGCGATCGGCATCATGAACGAATGGACCCGGTGAAGACGGTCGCGCCGAGCCTTGCGGGGGTGCTGGACCGGAATCTGTTCTGGATGGTGTGGAACACCGTATTGGCCTGGATCCCGGTGGCTTTGGCGCTACTGGTGTTCCGCGGCGCGCGCGATGACGAACGGCGACTACCGATTTCGCCGGTGTGGTGGGGCGGATTGGTGCTGTTGCTGCTGTTCCTGCCCAATGCGCCCTATGTGGTGACCGATCTGGTGCACCTGCGCGACGATATCCGCGCGGCCGGCAACGGCCCGGTGGTGACGACGATCCTGCCGGTCTACGGCGCGTTCATCGCCTCCGGTTTCGTCGCCTACTACCTGGTGGTGGCCGAGCTGGGCCGCTTCCTGGAGGCGCGCGGACTGGGCGCTTTGCGCACCCCGGTGACGCTCGCGATCCATTTGCTGTGCGCGATAGGCGTTTTCCTGGGCCGCTGGGTGCGATTGAACAGCTGGGAGCCGGTGGTGCAGCCGCGCGGCACCTTCGATCGCATGATGCTGGCGCTGAGCTGGAATTGGGCACCGGTGCTGATCGCGGCCATGTTCGTGGCAACGGCCCTGGGGCACTTCGTGACCCGGGCCGTGGTGGAGGCGGGCATCGACAGCGCCCGCCGGGGCGCCCGGCTGATCCGAACCCGGAAGTTCGCCTAGCCGAGCGCCCTCGGGGAAATCAGGCGATGCCCAGGCGCTCCTGAGCCAGCACGCGGATCGCCTTCTTGTCCGGCTTGCCGAGCCCGGTCAGCGGCAGCTCCTCGATCACCACCACGTGCTTGGGCACCTGCACCGAACCCTTGCGCTGCTTGACCGCGGCCTGGATCTCGGCGGTGACCACCTCGATCGCGGCCGGATCGGCCCCGGTGGCGGGGTCGAGGACCAGCACGGCGGTCACCGCCTCGCCCCAATGCGCGTCCGGCACACCGACCACCGCGACGGTGACCACCTTCGGGTGTTCGGAGACAACGTCTTCCACCTCGCGCGGGAACACATTGAACCCGCCGGTGACGACCATGTCCTTGGAACGCCCGACGATGAACAGGAATCCGTCCTCGTCCTGGCGGGCCAGATCGCCGGTGCGCAGCCAGCCGTTCTTGAACGTATCGGCCGTGACCTCCGGCAGATTCAGGTAGCCGGCGGCGAGCAGCGGCCCGGAGACACAGATCTCGCCGACCTCACCCTGCGGAACCGGCTTGTCCTCGCCGTCCAGCAGCGCCACCCGGACCGCGACCGAGGGCCGCCCGCACGAGGTGAGCCGCTCCTTGTCGTGCTCGTCCTTGCCCAGGTAGCTGATCGCCATCGGCGCCTCGGACTGCCCGAAGTACTGGGCGAAGATCGGCCCGAAGCGATCGATGGCCTCCTGCAACCGATTCGGGTCGATGGCCGAGGCCCCGTAGTACACCGTCTCCAGCGAGGACAGGTCCCGGGTCTGGGAGTCCGGGTGATCGAGCAGCGCGTACAGCATGGACGGCACCAGCATGGTCGCCGAGATCTTGTGCTCCTCGATGGCGCGCAGCACTTCTCCGGCGTCGAAGCGCGGCAGCACCACGCACTGCCCGCCCAGCAGCACGACCGGCAGGAAGAAGGCCGCGCCCGCGTGCGAGAGCGGCGTGCAGATCAGGAACTTGGGCCGCTTGGGCCACTCCCACTCCGAGAGCTGGATCTGCGTCATGGTGTTCATGGTCAGCGCGGTGCCGATCACGCCCTTGGGCTTGCCGGTGGTGCCGCCGGTGTAGCTGATGGAGATGACATCGGAGGGCAGCAGCTCCACCGCCTCCACCGGATGCGGCGCGTACTTGTCGGCGGTCGCCAGCAGATCCACGCCGACATCGGCGAGCAGTTCGGGCACCGGGCCCAGCACCAGGATCTTGGTCAGCGTCGGCACCATGTCGACCAGTTCCCGGGCGCGCTGCACGAACGCGGGCACCGGATCCAGGATGAGCGTCGAAATGCCCGCGTCGGCAAGCACATACGCGTGATCGTCCAGGCCGCCGATGGGGTGCAGGGCGGTGCGCCGCGAGCCCACGATCTGGCCCGCGCCGATGGTGAACAGCACCTCGGGCCGGTTCAGCGCGAGCACGCCGACCGGGGTGCCGGTGGTGACGCCGTGCTCGGCGAAGGCGTCGATGTAGCGGCTCATGGCGTCGAGCACCTCACCGCCGGTGAGGATGTGGTCGCCGAGGGTGAGCACCGGGCGGTTGCGGTGCCGCTTCAGCCCGGCCACCAGGGCGTGGCCGTTGTGCACCGGCAGCCGCAGCAGGGTGTCGGGATCGAGTGTGGTCATGGGATTCTCAACTCCGTCCGATGGTCACGCCGTGTGGGCCGCGTACAGGGTGACTACCACCGCGCCGCCCAGGCCAAGATTGTGCGCCAGCGCGGTGCGCGCGCCCGCGACCTGCCGCTCGCCCGCGAGTCCGCGCAGCTGCCAGCTCAATTCGGTGCACTGGGCCAGGCCGGTCGCGCCGAGCGGGTGGCCCTTGGAGATCAGGCCGCCCGACGGATTGACCACCCAGGTGCCACCGTAGGTGGTGGCGCCGGACTCGATCAGCGCGCCCGACTCGCCCTCGCCGCACAGGCCCAGCGCCTCGTAGGTGATGAGCTCGTTGATGGAGAAGCAGTCGTGCAGCTCGATCACGTCGACGTCGGCGACGCCGATTCCCGCGCGGGAGAACACCTTCGAGGCCGCCGCCCGGGTCATGGGCGCGCCCACCACGTCGATCATGGAACCGGTGGAGAAGGAGGTGCCGTCGTCGGTGGCCAGCTCCTGGGCCAGGATCTCGATGGCCTGCCCCTCGAGGCCGTTGGCCTTGACGAACTCCTCGCTCACCACGACCGCGGCGGCCGCGCCGTCGGACATGGGCGAGCACTGCGAGCGGGTCAGCGGGCCGTGCACCGGCTTGTCGCCGAGGACCTGCTCGAGGGTGTAGGCATCCTGGAACTGCGCCAGCGGGTTGCGGGTCGAGTGCTCGTGGTTCTTGACCGCGACCGCCGCCAGCTGCTCGGGCGTGGTGCCGTAGCGCTTCATGTGCTCGATGGCGGCATTGCCGAAGAACTGGGTGGTGATCGGCGCGGCGGAGAACTCGAAGTGCTCCTTGTTGACCTTCAGGTGCGCGTCGACGGTGGTGACCTTGGGCTTGGTGGCCGGGCCGGCCATGGCCTCCTTGGTCATCTGCTCGAAGCCGACGGCCAGGGCCACATCGGTGATGCCGGCGGCCACCCACTCGCGGGCGAACATGAGCGCGGTGGAACCGGTGGCGCAGTTGTTGTTCACATTGACGATCGGGATGCCGGTCAGGCCGATGTCGTAGAGGGCGCGCTGGCCGGCGGCCGAGGGCTGGAAGACGTAGCCGACCGCGGCGCGCTGCACCTGGTCGTAGGTGACGCCCGCGTCCTTCAGCGCGCCGTTCACGGCCTCGGCGACCATCTCCGGGTAGGTCCACTCGCGGGAACCGATCTTGACGAACGGCGTCATGTTCACGCCGACGACGAAAACGCGTCGCATAGGGTTGTCCACTCCTGTTCTTCGGGAACGTAATTCGTGATGTCTAGTCGGCGCGCGGGACGCGGCCGTCGAGGTCGGTGAAGCCGTAGGCCGTGGCCAGGTCGGCGACCTTCCAGGCTTTTCCGGTGCGCGCCAGGCGATCCGGATCCGCGGCCAGCGCGACCACGGCGCGGCCGGCGAAGTGCGGGGTCTCGGCCTGGTCGAGATCGAAGGTGCCCTCGCCGGGCAGGGTGACCAGGCGGCGGCCCTGCGCGTCGGCCGGAACCATCTGCAGCAGTTCGGTGTTCACGATGCCCGGCCAGATCGAGACCGCGGTCGCGCCGGTGCCGTCGAGGTCGTGCGCCATGTCGGCGGTGAGCCGGTCCACGGCGGCCTTGCCGACGCCGTAGACCGCGTTGTGCATCTGGCGGATCGCGCCGGGGGAGGACACGCTCACGATCAGGCCCTGCGACTCGATGAGCAGCGGCGCGGCGAAAACGCTTGCCACGTAATGGGATCGGACGCCGATATCGAAGCCCTCGTCCCATGCCTTCGGCGGCACCTCCCAGAACTTGCGGCCGATCCAGCGCGCCGACGCGGGGGAGTTGTAGACATTGTTGACCAGCACGTCGAGCCGGCCCTGCTCGTCGCGCACCTGCGCGAACAGTTTCTCCACGGCCGCGTCGTCACGGTGATCACAGACCACCGGCACCCCGATCCCGCCCAGGGCGTCGATCTCGGCGGCGGTCCCGGCCACGGTGCCCGGCAGGTGCCCGGCCGTGACGGTGCGCCCGGTGACGTACACGGTCGCCCCGGCCGCGCCCAGCTCCAGGGCGATGCCCTTGCCGATGCCGCGGCTGGCGCCGGTCACCACCGCGACCTTTCCGGCGAGAATCTTGGGTATTTCGCTCACGACCTCTGGACATTACCTTGAAATAGGAACGTGTTCTAGAAATTGGAGGCGGAGTGGAACTGACGCATCGGACGATCGACACCGGGGAGGTCCGCATGCACGTCGCGGATCAGGGCGAGGGCTTCCCGGTCGTCTTCTGTCACGGGTTTCCGCACACCTGGTTCATGTGGCACCACCAGCTCGACGCCGTCGCCGCGGCCGGCTACCGTGCCCTCGCCCCCGACCTGCGCGGATACGGCCGCACCGAGGCGCCCGCCGACCCGGAGGCCTACACCAACGCCGCCGTCATCGGCGACCTCATGGCCCTGCTCGACGACATCGGCGCGGAGCAGGCGGTCTTCGTCGGCCTCGACTTCGGCGCCCAGCTGGTGTGGGAGCTGAGCCTGCGCGCCCCCGAGCGGGTGGCCGCCGCCATGGTCCTGAACAACCCGTTCGCCCCACGCCCGCCGCGCGCCCCGTCGGCCTTCTGGACGAAGGCGGCCGAACGCCACTTCCTGCACCTGTCCTACTTCCAGACCCCCGGCATCGCCGACGCCGAACTCGCCGCGGACCCGCGCGGCTTCCTGGCCCGCGTCTACTACTCGCTCTCCGGCGACTACCACTACCTCGACACCTGGAAGAACCCGCCCGGCCTCGGCTACCTCGACGTCCTCCCGCAGGCGCCCGCCCTGCCCTGGCCGTGGCTCTCGGAAGCCGAATTCGACACCCTGGTCCAGGATTTCGAGCGCACCGGCTTCACCGGCGGCCTCAACTGGTACCGCAACCTCGACCGCAACTGGGAACTCACCGCCGCCTACGCCGACGCCAAGGTCGAAGTCCCCACCTTCTTCCTCTACGGCCAGAACGACCCCGACATGGAGGGCTTCAGCGGCCGCGACCCCCTGGCCACCCTGCGCGCCAACGTCCCCGATCTCCGCGAGGTCGTCGAAGTCCCGGCCGCGGGCCACCTGGTCCAGCTCGAGCGCCCCGACGCGGTCAACACCTTCCTCACCGACGCCCTGAAGAGCCTCGGCCTCCCGGCGTAACCCGACCGGACCGGTGGCCCGGGACATCGGGCCCGGTCACCGGTCGATTCGAGGATCCTGCTGTTCGTGTGTCCAGGGAGAGGCGTACCGTCGGGCAGATATCGGGTGTTGTCGACCAGGAGGCCCGGTTCATGGCAGTTCGAGTTCACGCTTTCGGCGATGACGCGCTCGGCGAGCATGACGGGGTGGCCATTGCCGCGCTGATCCGCAGCGGTGAGTTGAGCGCGGCCGAGGTCGCCAAGGCGGCCCGGGAGCGGGTGGCGCAGGTGGATCCGGTGTTGCACGCGGTGGTGGTGGAGGCGGATACGCCGCTGGTCTCGGGGGATCGGGAGGCGCTGCTGTACGGCGTGCCGGCCTTCGTGAAGGACAACACCGATGTGGCCGGGCTGCCGACCCAGCACGGCAGTGCGGCCTGGCCGGCCCGGCCGGCGAAGGCGCACGGACCCTTCGCGAAACAGTTTCTGGGCACCGGTGTGACCGTGCTCGGGAAGAGCACCCTGCCCGAGTTCGGGTTGAACGCCACCACCGAATTCGTCGATGCCGAACCGACCCCCAATCCGTGGGACACGGGGTTCTCCTCGGGCGCCTCGTCGGGTGGTTCGGCCGCCCTCGTCGCGGCGGGTGCGGTGCCGATCGCGCACGGTAACGACGGTGGCGGTTCGATTCGTATTCCGGCCGCCTGCTGCGGGCTGGTCGGCCTGAAACCGACGCGTGGCCGTCACATCGACGGTCCGCAGGCTCGTTCCATGCCGATCAACCTGGTCTCCGAGGGCGTGCTCACCCGCACGGTCCGCGATACCGCCACCTATTTCGCGGCGGCCGAACGCTTCTGGCGCAATCCCGCGCTGCCGCCGATCGGGCTCGTCGAGGGGCCCGCCCAGCGGCGGCTGCGTATCGGCCTCCTCAGCGATCCCATCACCGGGGCAACCCTGGACCCGCAGATTCGCACGGTTCTCGAAGAGACCGTCACGCTGCTGGAGGGCTTCGGCCACGAGGTGCGGCCCATCCCTTACCCGGTGGACCGGGGCTTCGCCGAGGATTTCGCCACCTACTGGGCGATGCTGGCCTTCCTGGGCAGCCACACCGGCAAACTGAGCTTCGGCCGGTCCTTCGACCCCGCCCGCCTCGATCCCTTCACCCGTGGCCTGGCCGCCCGCTTCCACGGCTCCGCCCTGCGCTCACCCGCTGTGCTGTACCGGCTTTCGCGCCTCCGCCGCGCCTACGCGGCCGCCTTCCACGACGTCGAACTCGTGGTGTCCCCGGTGCTGGCGAGCCTCACACCCCGCCTGGGCTACCTGAGCCCCGATCAGCCCTTCGACGAGGTGTTCGGCCGCCTGCTGGACTATGTCACCTACACGCCGTTCGCGAACGTGACCGGGGCCCCGGCCCTTTCGCTCCCGATGGGAGCGTCCGAGTCGGATCTCCCCATCGGGATAATGTTCTCCGCGCTCCACGGCGACGAACGCACCCTGCTCGAACTCGCCTACGCCCTCGAATCCGTCCGCCCCTTCCCCCGCATCGAGCACTGACGAGCTAGACCGAGACCGCGCGCAGTGCGTCGGGCGTCAGATCCTTCAGCGCCGGATACCCGTCCACCGCCATGATCAGATCCGCCTCCGCGAGCAGCGTGCGCAGCACGTGCACGATGCCGTCCGCGCCGCCCAGCGCCAGCCCGTAGGCGTAGGGGCGGCCGATGCCGACCGCGGACGCGCCCAGCGCCAGCGCCTTGATGATGTCCGCGCCCGAGCGCACCCCGGAATCGAACAGCACCGGCAGCCCCTCGGCGGCGGCCACCACCTCGGGCAGCATGTCCAGTGCCGGGAGCCCGCCATTGGCCTGGCGGCCACCGTGATTGGAGCAGTAGATGCCGTCCACGCCCAGATCCCGGGCGCGACGCGCGTCCTCGGGGTGGCAGATGCCCTTCACGATCAGCGGCAGCGTGGTCAGCGAGCGCAGCCACGCCAGATCCGCCCAGGTCAGTGGATTGCCGAAGACCTGGATCCAGCGCAGGATGGCCGACTGCGGATCCTGCTCCGGCGACTGCGCCAGGCTCGCCCGGAACACCGGATCGGTGAAATAGTTGGCCAGGCAGTGCCCGCGCAGCTGCGGGAAATTACCGGTGGACAGATCGCGCGGCCGCCAGCCGGTCACCCAGGTGTCGAGGGTGACCACGATGCCCTTGAACCCCGCCCGCTCGGCCCGCTCCACCAGGCTGGCGGCCAGATCCCGGTCGGTGGGCGTGTAGAGCTGGAAAAAGCCGGGGGTGTCACCGAATTCGGCCGCCACGTCCTCCATCGGATCCACGCTCAGCGTGGACGCCACCATGGGGACGCCGGTGCGCGCCGCGGCCCGCGCGGTCGCCAGATCACCGTGCCCGTCCTGCGCGCACAGGCCGATCACACCCACCGGCGCCATGAAAACCGGTGCGGGCCAGGTGCTTCCGAACAATTCCACCGACAGGTCACGCTGCTTGGCGCCCACGAACATGCGCGGAATCACGCCCCACCGATCGAACGCCGCCACATTGGCCCGCTGGGTGCGCTCGTCGCCCGCGCCGCCCGCCACATACGACCACACCGACGGCGGCAGCGCGGCCTGCGCCCGCTCGGCCAGCTCCGCGTAGCTCACCGGCAGCGCGGGCACCACCCCGCGCAACCCGTTGAAGTAGATCTCGTTCTGAAAATCACCGAATGCCACGACGCACTCTCCAGTTCCGTCTCTGCCGAAAGCGACACTGCGATTGTGCAAGACTGGGCATCGGACACCGGTGAATCGCAGGATACGAGCATGGAGTTTCGGACCGTGCAGGATGACGTCAGGCGGCTGACCGAGGAGGAGCTCGCGCTCATCCACGCCCTGCAGCTGCGGCCCCGGGCGTCGTGGACCGACCTGGGGCGGGTGCTCGGCGTGGATCCGGTGACCGTGGCCCGCCGCTGGCAACGGCTCAGTGACCGCGGCGAGGCCTGGATCAGCGTCTCACCCGGCCCGGCGGTGTTCGATCTGCTGTGCGCCGCCTTCGTCGACATCGATTGCGCCGCAGGGCAGACCGATGCGGTGGTCGCCACCCTGGCCGCGCATCCGCACATGCTCACCCTGGAACGCGCGGGCGGCAGCAATCGCATTCTCGCCACCGTGGCCACCGGCGATTTCGGGCAGATGTCGCGCTACACCCTCGACGTGCTGCCCGCCGTCCCGCACATCGCGGCGGTGCGCACCCGCATCGTGACCCACTGGTTCGCCGAGGGCGGCAGCTGGCGCATCGACGCCCTCGCCCCCGGCCAGCGCGACCAGCTGCGCACCCCGCCGGCACCGGCCGGGGCCGATCGCGGCCGCCGCGTCACCCCGCTGGACCGGGCCCTCATCGGCGCATTGGCCCGCGACGGCCGCGCCGCGCACAGCGTCCTCGCCGCCGCCCTCGGCACCAGTGCCTCCACCGTCAAACGCCGTATCGACGAGCTCACCCGGCTCGGACTGCTCAGCTTCCGCTGCGATTTCGCGCGCCCGCTGGGCGGCTGGCCGGTCGCGGTCACCTTCTGGGCGACCGCGCCCACCGCCGCGCTGCCCGAGATCGGTTACGGGCTCATCCGGCTCCCGCAGACCCGCAACTGCGCCGCCGTCAGCGGCACCCACAATCTGGTGCTGCAGGCCGGACTGCACTCGGTCGCCGAGGTCACCCGCTTCGAAAACCAGATCGCCACGCTGCATCCCGAGCTCGTGGTCACCGAACGCACCATCACCCTGCGGCACGAGAAACTGCTCGGCCGCATCCTCGACCGCCACGGCCGCTCCCGTGTCGTGGTGCCGCCCGATATCTGGCGGGAAACTGCACCGGCACAGGATAATTCGCACTGAGAACCGGCAATCTGTCACCGGCGCACGGCAGTTCGACGCCAACTCTCGGCTGCGACGTCTCAGAAGTTCGCGTTGAGGTACTCCGCCGCATGGGTCGTCCACAGCATGCCCGTGCCCGGCATATTGTGCCCGGAATACAGCACGTGCTGCCCGTCCGGCCACGGCGTCAGATACCCGATCAGCCCCCGTACCGCCGCCTCGTACCGATTCAGGTTCGCCACCGGATTCTGCATCAGGAACTCCAGCAGCTCGTGGAAGATCACCGGCGTCAGATTCCCGATCCGCGCCCCCTCGATCAACGAGAACGGCGAAATCGCGGTATCGATGGCCCGCAGCGGCGAATCGGCGGGGGAGGCGGTGATGATGTCGCCGGGATTCGCGTACTCCCGCACATCCATCCCCAGCGGCCATGCCCCCCGCTGCCCGTGCAGCCCGTACGTCGTTGCCGGGCACAGATTCCCGACCGATTGTCCCGCCCGCCGCATCGGATTGGCGATATTCACCACGAACGCGATCTCCAACGGCGACCCGTCGACATTGGTGTAGATTCCCGCGCGCACCCCCTGCAGAATCGTGCTCGCCACGATCCCGCCCAGCGAATAACTCATCAGCCCACACAGATTCGGCGAATCCTGCAACGCCTTGACCCCCGCCGCCACCCCCAACCGCACCGAGGTGTCCAGTGACGGTCCCCACGTATCCGGATCCGGCCCGATCGATGCCGGCCAATCCGGCTCGAAACACTGGAACTTCCCCGTATCCAGCAGCTTGGCGACATCGTGCAGCATGCCCGCCGGCGTCCCGTCGCTGTTCCGCTGCTCCCCGGTACCCCGCAGAGTGATGATGTCGATCATCGCTTCCCCTTCACACGCCGAACCTTTCGACGCCTGCGCCCGACGCTAGGCTGATCCGGCCCCGAGTTCGCGAGTAGTGAACTACCCGATTCCGAACCCGGGGCGTCGGCTCACGCACGGCTCGAGCCGGTGGCCGGCCCCGGCAGCCGGGTGGTGTCGTGGTCCGTGGGTCAGGTGTCTTTAGCCCATGCGGTCGTCGGCGATGGACCCTATTTGCTCGCCGGGACCCGCGATAGCGTTCTCAGATGGGAACCGGATGCCGCGCGGTACGCGAGGCAAGGCGTTCGAGGTGATCGGCGATGGGGCCACGGGAAACTCACATGTCGCAGTCGGATCTGTTCACATGGAGCATGGAACAGGACCCGGTGCTCCGCTCGACAATCGTCACGGTGCTGCTGCTGGACACCGAGCCCGAGTGGGATCGCCTGGTGCGCATCGTCGATCGCACCACCCGGGTGGTGCCCAAACTGCGGCAGCGGCCGGTGCCGGTGCCGTTCGGGCTGGCACCGCCGCGCTGGGCCGACGACCCGCACTTCGACGTGCACTGGCACCTGCGCCGGGCGGCGCTGGTTCGGCCGGCGGATCTGGCCACCGTGCTCGAGTTCGCGGGCACCGAGGCGATGACAGCCTTCGATCCGATCCGCCCGCTGTGGCGGATGACCGTGCTGAACGGCATGTCCGGCGGGGGAAGCGCGGTGGTGCTGACCCTGCATCACAGCCTCACCGACGGCATCGGCGGAATCCGCTTGGCCACCGAGATCCTCGACTTCGACCGGGCCGGCTCCGACCGCGGGGCGCTGCCCGAGATTCCCGCCGGACCCGGCGGCGGGCTCCGTGATATCGCGGCCTGGAACTGGAGCGTCGGCGTCGCGCTGGCCCGTGCGGGGCTGTCCGGCGTGCCGGCTCTCGCCCGGCGCGCGCTGTCGAACCCGGTGCGCGCCGTGCGCGACGGTGTGAACCTGGCGGCCTCGGTGGCCCGGTTGGTCAGCCCGGTGACCGCGACCCTGTCCCCGGTGATGACCGGGCGCGGCCTCGGCCGCCACCTCATGGTGCTGGACGTCCCAGCCGATGACCTGCACCGTGCCGCCCACGCCGCCGACTGCACCATGAATGATGCCTTCCTCGCCGCGGTGCTGATCGGCCTGCGTACCTATCACGGCCGTCTGGGCACCGGCGTCGATCACCTGCGCCTGACCATGCCCGTCAGCCTGCGCCGCCCCGACGACCCGCTCGGCGGTAACCGAATCACGCTGCTCCGCTTCGCACTCCCGCTCGGTATCCCCGAAACCGCCGACCTGATGCGCACCCTCGACACCGCCATCGCCGGTGAGCGCCGGGAACCCGCCATCCCGCTCTCCGGCGCGATCGCGGCTGCTCTGAACCGCCTCCCCGTCACGTTCGTCACCGGCATGCTCAAGCACATCGATTTCGTCGCCTCCGATGTGCCCGGCTCTCCGGTTCCCCTCTACTTCGCCGGCGCCCGCATAGACCGCATGTACGCCTTCGGCCCCACCATCGGCACCGCCTTCAACATCACCCTCACCACCCATGCCGGCATCTGCTGCGTCGGTATCAACACCGACACCGCTGCCGTTCCCGACCCCGCCCTGCTGACCGACTGCCTTGCAACGGGTTTCGAGACGGTCCTGCGGCTCGCCGACGCGGACCGCCCGCCCGCCGAACCGGCACTGTCGGAGCATGCGGACAGAACCGCCCACGTTCCCTGAGGGGTCAGCCGACCCGGTCGTCACGACTCGAGGACACGAGAAACCGGGTGGTCAGTTGGCAATGCGGTTTACCCTGTGCAGGGCCGAGTTCAGTGGGAAAGGTCGGTGGCGGCGGTCTCGTCGAGGAGCCACGTGGTGGATTCGGTGCCGATCGCGCCGGCGGCCGGAATGTCCAGGGGGGACGCTCCGCTCAGCGCGGCGGCTACCGCGGCGGCCTTGGCCTCGCCGGAGACGATGAGCATCACGTGACGGGACTTGCGGATGGCGGGGAGGGTCAGGGTGATGCGGACCGCGGGTGGCTTGGGCGAATTGGTTTCGGCCACAACCAGTTCGTGTTCCTCGCGGGTGGCGACGGTGTGGGGGAACAGCGAATTGATGTGGCCCTCACCGCCCATGCCCAGCAGGTGCAGGTCGAAGGCGCCGTGTTCGGCCAGGTGGGCGTGGACGGTGGCCGAGTACTCGCCGGCGGCCTCGAGCGGGTCGGGGTAGTCGCCGCTGGAGGTCTCGGTGGGATGCACGCGGGCCGGGTCGACCGGGACATGGTCCAGCAGGGCCTGGCGGGCCTGGAGTTCGTTGCGTTCGGCGTCGCCGGTGGGGACGAAACGCTCATCGCCCCAGAAGACGTCGAGTTTGGACCAGTCGATGTCGCCGGGGGCCTTGCGGACCCATTCCAGCAGGGCGATACCGGTGCCGCCACCGGTCAGGACCACCGAGGCGGAGCCGCGCAGACGCTGCGCCTCCACCACCTGGGCGACGAACTTCGCCGCCGCGGCCTGCACGAGTTCGTCAGTGGTGGCGAAGGTTTCGACGGCGGGCTCAGACATAGGTCACCCTTTCGATTCCGGTGAGGGCCTCGGCGTAGATGTCGTCCGCGTCGAGGTGGCGCAGTTCCTCGGCCAGGCAGTCCTTGGTCTCGCGACGGGCCAGCGCGAAATGCTGTTCGGGTTCCCCGGTCCGGGTGAGCGTCGCGGTGCGGCCGTGCTGTGGACGCGCAATGGAGATCGACACCGTGGGCCGGTGCATCTCCACCTTGAGTTCGCCGGTGCGCCGCAATACCGGGCAGTCCAGCCGCGCGGCCAGCCAGCCCGCCAGCATGTCGAGCGCCGGCTCTTCCTGCAGGCCCGAAATCGTCACGGACTCAACGGGTTCGAACGGAGCCTCGTCCAGCGCCGCCGCCAGCAGCGCCCGCCAGTAGGTGACCCGGCTCCACGCCAGATCGGTGTCGCCGGGTGCGTAGGACTGCCGCCGGCCCTTGATGGTCTCCTGCGGATCCGAGGCGAAGGTCGCATCGGTGATGCGGCGCGTCGCCAGGCGGCCCACCGAATCCTTGGACGGGAACTCCGGCGCGCCCCGCGGCCACCACGCCACCACGGGGGTGTCGGGCAGCAGGAACGGGATCACCACACTCGACTCGTGCGGCACCAGATCCCCTTGCAGCCGAAGCACTATCACCTCGGCCGCCCCGGCGTCACCGCCGACGCGGATCTGCGCATCCAGCCGGGTCGGAGCCATGCGGTCACCGCGCGCCAGCACGATCACCCGGCACGGGTGCTCCCGGCTTGCGTCGTTGGCGGCGTCGATGGCGTCCTCGGCCTCGGAGCTATCCAGCGTGCACACCACCAGGGTGAGCACTCGCCCCATGGTCACCACGCCATTGGATTCCCGCAGCTGCACAAGACGTTTCGACACCTCGCGGGTGTCGGTGTCGGGCATGTCGATGATCACGGCCGCCGCCATTCCCGCCCGCTGCGCGCGAGCATCTCGTCGGCGGATTCCGGGCCCCAGCCGCCCGCCTCGTACGGGTCGGGCTTGCCGGTCTCGGCCCAGTGCGCGAGCGCGGGATCGAGGATGCGCCAGGACAATTCGACCTCCTCGTTGACCGGGAACAGCGACGGCACCCCGAGCAGCACGTCCAGGATCAGCCGCTCGTAGGCCTCGGGGGAGTCCTCGGTGAAGGCCTCGCCGTAGCTGAAGTCCATGTTCACGTCGCGCACCTCCATCGACGACCCGGGCACCTTGGACCCGAATCGCATGGTGATGCCCTCATCCGGCTGCACCCGGATGACCAGCGCGTTCTGACCGAGCTCCTCAGTCATGGTCTGGTCGAAGGGCAGGTGCGGGGCCCGCTTGAACACCACCGCGATCTCGGTGACGCGGCGGCCCAGCCGTTTTCCGGTGCGCAGATAGAACGGCACGCCCGCCCAGCGGCGGGTCTCCACGGCCAGGGTGATGGCCGCGTAGGTCTCGGTGCGGGAGTTGGGGTCGAAACCCTCCTCCTGCAGCAGGCCCACCACCGGCTCACTGCCCTGCCAGCCCGCGGTGTACTGGCCGCGCGCCGTCGTCTCGTCCAGCGGCTCGACGAGTTTCGTCGCCGAGAGCACCTTGATCTTCTCGATCTGCAACTGCTTGGGCTGGAAGCTCACCGGTTCTTCCATGGCCGTCAGCGCCAGCAGCTGCAGCAGATGGTTCTGGATGACGTCGCGGGCCGCGCCGATGCCGTCGTAGTAGCCGGCGCGACCACCCAGGCCGATGTCCTCGGCCATGGTGATCTGCACATGGTCCACATAGTTGGCGTTCCAGATGGGATCCCACAGCTGGTTGGCGAAGCGCAGCGCCAGAATGTTCTGCACCGTCTCCTTGCCCAGGTAGTGGTCGATGCGGAACACCGAACGCTCCGGGAACACCGTGTTCACCAGGGCATTGAGCTCCTGGGCGCTCTTCAGGTCGTGCCCGAAGGGCTTCTCGATCACCACCCGCCGCCACGGATCGGGCTGTCCCGCAGGCGAATCCGAGGGCTTGGCCAGTCCGTTCTTCGACAGCTGTTCGAGCACGATCGGGAAGTCACTGGGCGGGATCGACAGGTAGAAGGCGGTATTGCCGCCCGTCCCGCGATCCCGATCCAGATCCTTGAGGGTGGTGGCCAGCTTGTGGAAGGCCGCGTCGTCCTCGAAGGTGCCGCGAACGAAACGCAGACCCGCCTTCAGCTGCTGCCACACCTCCTCCCGGAAGGGAGTACGCGCCGAGGAGGACACCGACTCGTGAACCAGGTTCGCGAAGTCCTCATCGGTCCAGTCCCGGCGCGCGAAGCCGACCAGCGAGAAGCCCGGGGGCAGCAGCCCCCGGTTCGCCAGGTCGTAGATGGCCGGCAGCACTTTGCGGCGCGACAGATCGCCGGTTGCGCCGAATATCACCACGTTGCACGGTCCAGCGATGCGCGGAACCCGGCTGTCGCGTGAATCGCGCAGCGGATTCGGCGTCGCGACCGTCGTCGCCGCGCCTGCCACCGTCAGTTTCCTCCCGCGACCTGCAGTTTTTCGGTGGTGGCCGCGAGCAGTTCCTGCCAGGAGGCGACGAACTTGTCGACGCCCTCGGTCTCGAGAACACCGAACACGTCGTCCAGGTCGACACCGGCCGCGACCAGCTGATCGAAGATCGCCTGCGCCTCGGCCGCCTTGCCGACGGCCGCGTTCGGCACGATCTCGGCGTGGTCGGCGACCGCCTCGAGGGTCTTCTCCGGGAGCGTGTTCACCGTGTTGGGGGCGACCAGGTCGGTGACGTACATGGTGTCCGGGTATTCCGGGTTCTTCACACCGGTCGACGCCCACAGCGCGCGCTGCTTGTTGCCGCCCGCCGACGCCAGCTTGGCGTAGACGTCGGTGTGCTTGCCGCCGTCGAACACATCCTGGTAGGCCGCATAGGCCAACTGCGCGTTGGCGATTCCGGCCTTGCCGCGCAATGCCAGCGCCTCCGGGGTGCCGATGGCTTCCAGACGCTTGTCGATCTCGGTGTCCACGCGGGAGACGAAGAACGAGGCGACGGACTGGATCTTGGCGATGTCGTGCCCGGCGGTCGCGGCATTGCGCAGACCGTCGAGGTAGGCGCCCATCACCGAGATGTAGCGCTGCACCGAGAAGATCAGCGTCACGTTCACGCTGATGCCCTCGGAGATCACCCGGGTGATGGCCGGCAGACCGGCCTCGGTGGCAGGAATCTTGATGAACAGGTTGGGCCGGTCCACGATCTTCCACAGCTCGATGGCCTGGGCCACCGTGCCGTCCGTGTCGAAGGCCAGGCGCGGGTCGACCTCGATCGAAACCCGGCCGTCGACGCCGTTGCTCGCGGCGAAGACCTCGGCGAACACGTCGCAGGCGGCCCGCACATCATCGGTGGTGATGGTGCGGATGGCCGAATCCACATCGGCCCCGCGGGCGGCGAGCTCGGTGACCTGCTCGTCGTAGGCGTGGCCCTTGGAGAGCGCGCCCTGGAAAATGGTCGGGTTGGTGGTGACACCGACGACATTGCGAGAGTCGATCAGGCCCTGGAGATTTCCGGACTTGATGCGATCACGCGACAGGTCGTCCAGCCACACCGAAACCCCGGCGGCCGACAGGGCCGCGGTGTTCGCGTTCTGGGTCATGAGGACTATCCCTTCACCTTGGCAAGCGAGCGGGTGGCAGCGGCGACGACGGCATCGGCGGTGATGCCGAACTCGCGGAACAACGTCTTGTAGTCGGCCGAGGCACCGAAGTGCTCGATGGACACGTTCTCACCGGCGTCACCGGTGAAACGGTGCCACGGCATCGCGATACCGGCCTCCACCGAGACGCGGGCCCGCACCGACGGCGGGAGGACCTCGTCGCGGTAGGACTGCTCCTGCGCGTCGAACCACTCCACACACGGCATGGACACCACGCGGGTGCCGACGCCCTGTGCCTCGAGCGTAGCGCGCGCCTCGACGGCGAGCTGCAGTTCCGAACCGGTGGCGATCAGGATTACCTGCGGTGCGGCGGTGGAGGATTCGGCCAGGATGTAGCCGCCCTTGCGGACGCCCTCGTAGCTGGTGCCCTCCTGGATCGGCAGGTCCTGGCGGGTCAGGGCCAGCGCGGACGGGCCGTCCTGGTGCGGCGGCTCGGAGACCAGGAAGTGCGAATGCCGTTCGGCGCTATCGCGTTCCAGGATGGTGCGCCAGGCGTAGGTGGTCTCGTTGGCGTCGCCGGGGCGGACCACGTTCAGGCCCGGGATGGCGCGCAGCGCGGCGAGGTGCTCGATCGGCTGGTGGGTCGGGCCGTCCTCGCCGAGGCCGATGGAGTCGTGGGTCCACACGTAGGTGACCGGGGTGCGCATGAGCGCGCCCAGGCGCACGGCCGGGCGCATGTAGTCGGAGAACACCAGGAAGGTGCCGCCGTACGGACGGGTCGGTCCGTGCAGCGCGATGCCGTTCAGGATCGAGCCCATCGCGTGCTCACGCACACCGAAGTGCAGGGTGCGGCCGTACGGGTTGGCCTTCCACGCACCGGTGGAGATGGACTCCGGGCCGAACGACGGCACGCCCGGCATGGTGGTGTTGTTGGACTCGGCCAGATCCGCCGAACCGCCCCACAGCTCCGGCAGCACCGGCGCCAGCGCGGCGAGCACCTTGCCCGACGCCTTGCGGGTGGCCATGCCCTTCGGGTCCGCCTCGTAGGTCGGCAGGGTCTCGGCCCAGCCCTCGGGCAGGCGGCGCTCCTGCAGACGATCGAACAGCGCCTTGTGCTCCGGGTTGGCGACGGCCCAGGCGTCGAACTGCTCCTGCCAGACGGCACGCACGGCCTTGGCGCGGTCGGCGACATTGCCGCGCGAGTGCGCGATGACCGCGCCGTCCACGTCGAAGTTCTTCTCCGGGTCGAAGCCCAGGATCTTCTTGGTGGCCGCGACCTCGTCGGCGCCCAGCGCGGCGCCGTGCGAGGAGCCGGTGTTCATCTTGTTCGGGGCCGGGTAGCCGATGATCGTGCGCAGCAGAACGATCGACGGCCTGTCGGTCACGGCCTGCGCCGCGGCGACGGCCGCCTCGATGCCGGTCACGTCCTCGCCGCCCTCGACGGTCTGCACGTGCCAGCCGTAGGCGCGGTAGCGCGCGGCGGTGTCCTCGGTGAAGGCGATGCGGGTGTCGTCCTCGATGGAGATCTTGTTGTCGTCGTAGAAGACGATCAGGTTGCCCAGCTGCTGGGTGCCCGCCAGCGAGGACGCCTCGGAGGTGACGCCCTCCTCCATGTCACCGTCGGAGGCCACCACGTAGATGAAGTGGTCGAACGGCGACTTGCCCTGTGCCGCTTCGGGATCGAACAGCCCGCGCTCGCGCCGCGCCGCCATCGCCATGCCGACCGCCGACGCCAGGCCCTGGCCCAGCGGGCCGGTGGTGATCTCGACGTGGTCGGTGTGGCGGTACTCCGGGTGACCCGGGGTCAGCGAACCCCACTTGCGCAGGTGCTCGAGGTCGGTCAGCTCGAGACCCATGCCCGCCAGGTACAGCTGGATGTAGAGGGTGAGGCTGGAGTGACCGCAGGAGAGCACGAAACGGTCGCGGCCCGCCCAGGCCGGATCACTCGGATCCAGCCGCATCACACGCTGGAACAGCGTGTAGGCCAGCGGGGCAAGGCTCATCGCGGTGCCCGGATGGCCGTTGCCGGTGTTCTGGACCGCATCGGCGGCGAGGACCCGTGCCGTATCGACGGCTCTGGTATCCAGATCGGTCCAGTCGGTGGGGTGGTTCGGCTGAGTGAGCGCGCGGATGTCGTCTGTGACTGACACGACCGAGGTTCTCCTGACCTTCTCGTCAACGATGCGGTTGTGGGCGGCGGGGGATTCGCTGCGTTCGATCCGGGTGCGACGCGGCCGCACCGATCTACAACCACCCTAAAGGGCGGCGTTTCGTGGTCATACGGGAACCCGCAATCACTGCCCGCCGCGTCTCTGGTTCGTGGCGTTTCCCGGACCTGTTCGTGACTACCCGGTGTACGCATCGCGAACCGGTCTCGGGCCGCGCCGGGGTGGACCTGGTCGGGAGCATGGTCGCCGTGGGTCTACCATGCTCTGTAGTAGTGGCCGCGCCGCACTGGGCTGTGTCTGGAGATCGGCAGAGCGCGCTGCTAGTTCCAGACCGGATCGGATAATGCACGGCGTGCGAGGAGAAACAGTGGGGATTGGGCAACAGCCGGGTGGCGCTCACGGCTCCTCCGGGGCGGTGCTCGCCGACCGTGTCACGGGCAGCGGCCCGCTGTCGGCGGCGGCCAGGCGGGTGCTCGCCTACATCGCGCTGACCAAGCCCCGGGTCATCGAATTGCTGCTCGTCGCAACGATTCCCACCATGCTGCTGGCCGACCGCGGCCACGTCGACATCCGGCTCATCCTGGTCACCCTGTTCGGCGGCTGGATGGGCGCGGCCAGCGCCAACACCCTCAACTGCGTCGCCGACGCCGACATCGACAAGGTGATGAAGCGGACCTCCAAGCGTCCGCTGGCCCGCGAGGCCGTGCCCACCCGCAATGCCTTCGTCTTCGGCGTCACCCTCGGCCTGGCCTCCTTCGCCTGGCTGTGGTGGCAGGCCAATCTGCTCTCGGGCGCGCTGGTCGTGGCGACCATCCTGTTCTACGTCTTCGTCTACACCCTCGGCCTCAAGCGCCGGACCTCGCAGAACGTGGTGTGGGGCGGGGCCGCCGGCTGCATGCCCGCCCTGGTCGGCTGGTCCGCGGTGACCGGAAACATCGGCTGGCCCGCCATCGTGCTGTTCCTGGTGATCTTCTTCTGGACGCCGCCGCACACCTGGGCGCTCGCCATGCGGTACAAGGAGGACTACAAGGCCGCGGGCGTGCCGATGCTCCCGGTCGTCGCCACCGAGCAGACGGTCACCAAGCAGATCGTCATCTACACGTGGCTGACCGTCCTGGCCACCTTCGCCCTGGTCCCCGCCGCCGGTGTGATCTACGCCGCCGTCGCGCTGGTGGCCGGCGCCTGGTTCCTGCTCATGGCCCACCAGCTGTACTCGGGTGTGCGCAAGGGCGAATCGGTCAAGCCCCTGCGACTGTTCCTGCAGTCCAACAACTATCTGGCCGTCGTGTTCTGCGGCCTGGCCGTCGACTCGGTGCTCGGCTGGCACACCATCGGCCACACCCTCTTCGGCTGATCCCGGCGCGCGTGTCGATTCGGCTTCCGGCCGTTCGATGACAGGGTAGGGGCGGAACCGCCGCCCACTCACCCGAGGGGACCGCGTCATGCCGAAACTTCGCGTCCACAATTTCGCCGTCTCCCTGGACGGTTTCGCCGCCGGACCCGATCAGGGCCCCGACGCCCCGCTGGGGATCGGCGGAGAACGCCTGCACGACTGGGTCTTCCGGACCCGATACGGCCGCGAGATGATCGGCGAGAGCGGCGGCGACCCCGGCGCCGACAACGATCTCCTCGGCGCGGGCGACCACGGTATCGGGGCCACCATCATGGGCCGCAATATGTTCGGCCCGATCCGCGGTGACTGGCCCGACCACTCCTGGACCGGCTGGTGGGGCGACAACCCGCCGTATCACCACGACACCTTCGTCATGACCCATCACCCCCGCCCTGCGCTTGCGATGCGGGGCGGCACCACCTTCCACTTCGTCTCCGACACCCCCGAAGCCGTCCTGAAGCAGGCATGCGAGGCGGCCGGGGGTCAGGATGTCCGCCTGGGCGGTGGCGCGGGCACCATCCGCCAGTTCCTGGCGGCGGGCCTGATCGACGAACTGCACGTCGTGCAGGTCCCGATCCTGCTCGGATCCGGCGAACGGCTGTTCCAGGACCTCGGCACCCTGCCCGGCTACCGCCTGTCGGACCTGATGAGCACCAGGGCCGTCACCCACCTCTGGTTCACCAGGCAATAAGCCCGGGCGCGCAGCACCTGTTCGCGCACCGGCTCATTCACTCGCGGTGCCGGGGCGGGGGAGCGGACCGCGCAGGATCGCCGCCGCGTCGGTACCGACGGCTCGCCGCAGTTGCTCGGTCGGCATGTCGTCGAGTCCGGCCGCATTGCGCAGGAACGGTTCGAACAGCTGCCAGCCGAGCATGAACGCGGCCACATTCGCGACGGCCAGGGCGGCGTCCCGGTCGTCGGCGTGCTGCGTCCGAGCCTGATCGATCAGGGATTCGATGACCGGGAACCGGCTCTGCATCTGCCCGACCGGGTAGCCGTCGAGGATCGCACGGGCCAGCACACTCCAGTGCCGGCGCAGGCGCGGGTCGTCCGGTGAGAGCACGCCCGCCGCGGCGAGTGCCGCGGTTTCGGCGGCCAGGTGATCGAGCACGGCCGTCACCACCTTGTCCTTGGCCCCGAGGTGGCGGAAGACCAATCCGTGGTTGACCCCGGCCCGGTCGGCGATATCGCGGATGGAGGTCGCGGCCGGGCCGCGCTCGGCGAACAGGTCGGCAGCGTGGGTGAGCACCGCCGAGACGACGGCGTCGCGTCCGAGCGGTCCGCCTTCGTCCGGCGAAGTCCTTGCGGCGGGTGTAGTCATACGACTACAGTAGCGCACATCAGGTGTAGTCAATTGACTACAGGTCCATTCGATCAGCGAAGGAAGACCGTCATGACTGTGATCGCCGACAAAGACCCCGCCACCGGTATCGCGCCCCGAACCGTTCAGCTCCCTGGATATCCGGTGTGGTCGGGCCCGTTCACCCACCTCGCCGCCGAACGCGACCGGCTGGCCGAGCTGCGCTGGCAGAGTTTCGACGCCCGCCCGGTGGGTGCCACGCTGGGCGCCGAGATCTCCGGCATCGATCTGACCCGAGAGCAGCCGGACGCGGTGATCGCCGAGGTGCGGCGGGCGCTGCACGAGTACAAGGTGCTGTTCTTCCGCGACCAGCCGCTCACCCCGCAGCAGCACGTGGCCTTCGCGCGCCGCTTCGGCGAGCTCGAGGTCCACCCCTTCATCCCCTCCAACACCGACTGCCCCGAGCTGGTCCGGTTCGAGAAGAGCGCTCAGGTCAGCGGATTCGAGAACGCCTGGCATCACGACGTCACCTGGCGCGAGCAGCCTTCGATGGGCGCTGTCCTGCACGCGATCTCGGTTCCGGCGATCGGCGGCGACACCCTGTTCGCCGACATGTACGCCGCCTACGCCGCACTCGACGCCGAGACCCGCGCACGCATCGAAACCCTCGACGCCGTCCACGATTTCACGCGCGCCTTCGGCCATACGCTCAACGACGAACAGCGGGAGAGGATGCGCGCGGAGCATCCGGCGGTCCGCCACCCCGTGGTCTGCACACACGCGGTCACCGGTCGCAAACACCTCTACGTCAACCGCGTTTTCGCCGACCACATCCACGGCCTCGACCTCGACGAGAGCCGCGCTCTCATCGATCGCCTGTGCCGCGCCGCCGACGCCCCCGAACACCAGGTCCGTCTGCACTGGGAACCCGACACGGTCGCCTTCTGGGACAACCGTGCGGTCCAGCACTACGCCGCCAGCGACTACTGGCCGCAGGTGCGGATCATGGAGCGCGCCTCCATCATCGGCCCGCGGCCCAGCCGCTGACCCCCGGGGTCGCCCGCCGATCGGAGCGACGGGCGACCGTACGGATGGCGACTCTGGGCACGTAACCGCTAGCAGCCCTTCGCCTTTCGAGTCGATCAACCGACCCGGCCCCGGGCTTTGGGAGTCGCCCGAAGACCGGTGGTAGCTCTACCGAGACAGGCACACCCGAGAGGTGGCCGGTGCCGGTGTGGCGTGGGGAGCGGCGGATAATCGATTGATCCGATTGGGAATTCGCTGGAACACTGACATGGCTCGACTCCTGGAACGTCGTCTTCACCGAAAGCACTGCGAGGGAGGGTTCGGCATGTCTCGGCCGGTTCGAATTCTGGTGTGTGGCGGCGGGATCGCGGGGAACGCGGTCGCGTTGCAGCTGTTGCGGGGCGGGGCGGCCGTCACCGTCGTGGAGCGGGCGCCGGTCCCGCGGCCGGGTGGGCAGGCCGTCGACCTGCGCGGGCCCAGCCGCAAGGTGGCCGAGCGGATGGGGCTGATGCCGGGGATCCGCAAGCGGCAGCTCGACGAGCGGGGGATGGTGTTCGTCGACGAGGCGGGCCGGCAGCGGTCCCGGATGCCGGCGGAGATGTTCGGCGGCGAGGGGATCGTCGCCGATATCGAGATCGCCCGCGGCGAGCTCAATCAGGTGCTGCTCGACGAGATCGCCGGTCTGCCTGCGGAATCCGGGGTACTCGACTATCGGTACGGGGAATGGGTCGAGGAGCTGGAGCAGGACGGCGACGGGGTGAAGGTCGGGTTCGCCTCCGGCGCGACGGACGAGTTCGATGTGGTGATCGGCGCGGACGGACTGCATTCGGCTCTGCGGGAACGGGTGTTCGGCCCCGAGGAACGGTACGCCGAGTATCTCGGGGCCTACATCGCCTTCTTCACCATTCCGACGCCGCCGGGCACCGGTCTGGAAACCGGCTGGGTCGGGGTGCTGCCCGTGCCGGGCAGCATGGTCGCACTGCGGCCCGATCCGGATCCGGCGACCTCGATGGCCATCTTCTCCACCCGGGTACCCGCCGATCCCGCCCTGCGCGGAGATATCACGGTGCAGCAGCACCTGATTCGCGAACGGCTGACCGGCTACGGCTGGGTGATTCCGGCGATTCTGGACGCCATGCCCGCGGCGCCCGACTTCTACTTCGACGAGGTGACCCGGGTCCGGATGCCGCGCTGGTCGCAGGGCCGGGTGGTGCTGCTCGGCGACGCCGCCTACTGCGGATCGCCGATGACCGGTATGGGCACCGCGCTCGCGCTGATCGGCGCGTACCTGCTCGCGGGTGAACTCTGCAGCGCGCCTGCGGATTTCGAGCGGGCCTTCGATCGATACGAGCAGATACTGCGGCCGCTGGTGACCGAGGTGCAGAAGGGCACCGAGAAATCGGTGCGGCTCCGCCATCCCGAAACCCGCCGCGGCGTAGCGATCATGCAGATCCTGATGCGGGTGCTGGTGTCGCGACCGTTGCACCCGGCGCGCGCCCTGCTCACCCATCTGATCGGCAAACAGGGCGAATATCCGCTGCCGGACTATGTCTGAGCCCGTCAGCTCTCGTCGAGGACCTCGCGCAGTCGGTCGGCGAAGGCCTCCGGCTGCCCCGGGTAGCCGCCGTCGGGACCGGTGAATCCGCCGTGGTGACTGGGGAACACGACCGGGCTGCTGCCCAGGATGGCCGCGGTGGCCTCGGCGGTGCGGCCGGTGAAGACGCCCTTGGACTCCTCGCCCACGGCGATCAGCACCCGCGTGCTTGCCGCCTGCAGCGCCGCGACATCGGGGGCATAGTCGGTCACCGCCCAGGAGGCTTCCGACAGCAGCGGGTCGCCGCGGGTGCCGTCGTCGATGGTGGGCATGCCGAACATGGCCGGATCGGCCGGCGGCTGGGCGAAGTAGGCGTCGGTGAGCTCGCCCTGCCACGAGGTCCAGGCGATGAACGCCGCCATGCCCGCGAAGGATCCCTTGGCCTGGTAGGCGTCGCGGACCGCGGCGCGGGCGCGCTCGGCAGCCGCCGCGTCGGGCAGCACCGGGATCATGGGCGGCTCGTGCGCCACCAGTGTGGCCACATCGTCCGGATGCGCGGCGACCAGGGCCAGCGCGGTGACCGCGCCGCCACTGCTGGCGAAAAGGTCCACCGGGCCCACGCCGAGCGCGGTGATCAGCGCGTGCACATCCTCGGCCTGGACGGTCGGCGAATTGTCGGTGCGCCCGTCCTTGCGGACGCTGCGGCCGAGCCCGCGCGGGTCGTAGGTGATCACGGTCCGCTCCGGGAAATACGAAGCCAGCGTGGCGAATCCGTCGGCGGTCATGGGCTGGCCGATCATCATGAGCGGCCGGTGCGCGCTCGCGGACGGCGCGGGCCCCAGCAGGTCGTAGGCGAGATCGGCTTCGGGTGTTTCGAGGATGTGTGCTGTCATATCGGTAGGGACGGTACCGCGCGGCGGAATTCATCGGTGACTCCGCGGCGGTGTGTCACGATGGCGGAGTACAGCCCGGAACCGGGCCGATTCCGCACTTCGCCACCCCCGCGGTCGGGAACGGCGTGCTGATCCTCGGCACCACGGCCGGGGTGGAGA
This sequence comes from Nocardia sp. NPDC004123, assembly GCF_053603795.1. Classification (NCBI taxonomy): domain Bacteria; kingdom Bacillati; phylum Actinomycetota; class Actinomycetes; order Mycobacteriales; family Nocardiaceae; genus Nocardia; species Nocardia sp. NPDC004123. The sequence continues at coordinate 104,821 of NZ_JBSGGG010000019.1, read as the reverse complement.
CCTTCCGGCTTCCCCAGCCCCGCACCGGATTCCGGCGCGGGGGAGCGGTCAGTTGCAGGGCTGCAACGGGAAACAGGCGGGCGCGATGGTCGTCGACGGCAGCGTCGGGTCCACCGAATGCGTCGTGGTGGTCGCCTGGACGACCGTGGAGTGCGGCGGCTGCTGTTTGCTGGGCGTGGGCGTGGTCCGGCCCGTGCAGGCGATGGCGATCACCAGGATGATCACCGCCAGCACCAGGCCGCCGATGATCGACAGATCCTTGCGACGCTTCTGCCCGGTCCCGCTCGTGGCCTGCCGATCGTTCCACAGCGGGAACCTCTCACGCTCCTGCGACGGACCGGAAGGACCGGGCTGCGGCCAGGATTGGGGGCCCGGCCCGAAACCGGGCGGCGCGGGTTGACGCGGCTGCGGCGGTTGCCCGAACTGCGGCGCACCGGGCGGTGCGGGCAGGGGCTGGGTGGGCGGCGTCGGCCGCCCGGCCGGCGCCGCGCCCGGGATCGGTGTCGGAGGCGGTGGCGTGCCCCGGCTCGGCGCCTTCGGCTCGGACCTGCCCGCCAGCGCGCGGTAGGCCCGCTCGGCCGCGGTCGCCGAGGTAGCACCCGCGATCGCGGCCGCGGCGGCACTGCCCACGCTACGGCGCGCCGGATCCTGCTGTACGACAGCACGATCACCGCCGCTCGCGGATTCGGCAGCGGGTCCCGGCTCGGCCGGGCCGCTCCCGCCCGTGCCCTCGCCGGAATGGACGGGCACCGACGGGACCGACGGCACCATCACCTCGGTCGGCCGGTTCGCGAACGGCAGGGGAGCGTCGCGTGCCGAGTCCGGTACCGGGAATCCCTCCGATACCAGATCGGAATAGGTTGCGGCGGCGGCGAAGCCGAGCGCCCCCAGCGCCTGCCCGACCTGTCCCGCATCCCACGACGCCGGGGCGCCCTCGGCCAGCGTGGTGAAATAGGCGCGCAGCGAGGACGGTCCGTCGCCGATCAGCACGTCGATACCGGTGGGCAGCGCGCCCTTCTCCAGTTTCACGCGACTGCCCAGCTGCGGCACCAGCAGCACCAGCCCGCTGACCGGTACATGCTCGCGTCCCGGTGCGGAGCGCAATTGCCCGGCGAGGTCCACGGTCTGGCGGCGCACCCGCTCCAGCGGATCGGCGTCCCCGTCGATGGGTGCGGGCTTGCCGTCCACGGTCCACGGCTGATCCTGTGCGCACGCCAGGGTCCCGGTCACCCGCTCGGTGAACCCGTGCACGCCGACCACCACGCAGGTCTGCGGCGTCCACACCACCACATCGGCGTCCTGGCACTGCACGACCGCGATACCGGGAACGGCGTGCGGCCCGCTCCAGGATTTGAGCCAGTTCACCACGGTGCGTTCGGTGCTCGACAGCCGCGACGGGTCGTCGTTACGGACCTTCACCAACATCCCAGAACCACCTCTGACCGATGCGCCTCTACCTGCCGGCCGCCCGAACCCTCGCCGCGACCACCTTACGGGGTCGCGGCACCCTCGTGTGGCCGAAAATGTACGGTCTCAGCGAATCGTCTTGCGCGGCAGCATGATCATTCTGCACGGTCGGCCCGGGACTCGGGATCCCAGGGGCTTTCGCCCCGTTACGCCCGGAATGTGAACTCCGGCAGCTACCGCTCGGTAGGCGTGCTACGGGATCCGACATATCCGTCGGGACGGACGAGCACCCAGCTGTCGTCGGCTGCGTTGTAGGCCCGCTGCGCGTCCCCCGCGGCGTCGGTGAATTCACCATTGCCGGAGGCGGATTCCGGCCGCACCACGCGCACGGTCCGCAGGTCCGTCGCGGGGGATCCGGCCTGATCGGCCGTCGCGTCCGCGCCGAACAGCAACAGCGTGGCGTGCGGACCGCGGAACAGGTCGAACAGCCGCACGGTCTTTCCGTTGGCATCGACCAGGGGTGCGTCGGGGGCGCGATCGCCGGCCCGGAGCCCCGCCGCGTCGTCGCCGGTGTCCCGGTAGCTGATGTCGAGCTGATGGGTGCCCTCGCGATCCATGGCATCCGGATCGCCCTTCACGGTCTTGTCGAGCAGCTCGCTGCTCAACCCGAGGATCCGTGCGGCCACGGTGCGGCGCTCGGACTCGTAGCTGTCCAGCAGCGCGTCGCTCGCGGGCCCCGGATGGCGCAGCGCGGCTTCGAGTTTCCAGCCGAGGTTGTAGGCGTCCTGCACGCCGGTGTTGAGCCCCTGCCCGCCGGTCGGCGGATGCACGTGCGCGGCGTCCCCGGCCAGGAACACCCGCCCGGCCCGATACCGCTGTGCGAGACGGACATTCGGCCGCCACACCGTCGACCAGGTCAGGTCGCTGAGGATGATGTCGTCACGGCGGGAACGCCGCGTGAGATGGTCCTGCAGGTCCGCCAGCTCGGTACCGGACTCGGTGTTCAGGCCGGTCGCGAACTGGAACTTCCGCCCACCCGGCAGCGGCATCAGTGCGATGCCGTCCATGGGGGAGGAGGAATCGGCGAACCAGTACCCGACCGAGTGATCGAGCGCATCCGCGCACACGTCCCCGAGCAGCATGCGGATCGACTCGTCGGTGGTGCCCTCGAAGGGAATCCCCAGCGTCTTGCGGACGATGCTGCGCCCGCCGTCCGCACCGACCAGATAGCGGGCCCGCACGGTCTCGGTCGCACCCGCGTGCTCGAGGAGCACGATCACCCCGTCGCCGTCGGCGCTGAAATCGGCCACGGCCGTGGCTGTTTCGACACGGACCCCGAACTCGGCCAGCCGCTCGCGCAGCACCCGCTCGGTGTCGGCCTGGGCCAGTACCCACGGATTCGGGTGCGGCACCGCGGATGTGGGCTCCCGCCAGGCGCTCATCCGCCGCTCCATCACGAACTGCCCGTCCAGGTGCACCAGTAGCGGCGCCTGCGGCGCGCCCTGTGCGAGCACCGCGTCGAGCACCCCGAGATCGTCGAACACCTCGAGGGTGCGCGGCTGCAGCCCGTCCCCGCGCGACCCGGCGAAGAACTCCCCGGCCTTGTCGACAATGCGGACCCCGATGCCGCGACGCGCCAGATCGATGGCGAGGGCGAGCCCGGTCGGCCCGGCTCCCGCGACGAGGACCTGCGGATTCATGGCAACTCCAATGCTGAATCGAAATTCACTGAATGCAAATTCAGTATTGTGGGTGGTACCTTCCGCTGTCAAGGAGGTGGATGGTGGCAGCCCGCCGCAGTGAGAAGTCGGCCGAGACCGAACAGGCGCTCAAGCACGCCGCCCGGCGGCTGTTCGCCGACCGCGGCTACCTCAACACCAAGATCACCGACATCACCGCGGCCGCCGGCCGGGCCGCGGGCTCGTTCTACAACCACTTCGCGAGCAAGGAGGAGCTGCTCCAGTCGCTGCTGAAAGACCTTGCCGACGAGAGCGATACCTCCGCCGAGGACCCGGCGCACACCGCCGACTTCACCGACCCGGAGTCGGTGCGCTATCACATCGCGAGCTACTGGTCCTTCGCCCGCACGAACTGGCCGGTGCTGCGCGCCGTCCAGCAGGCGGCCCTGGTCAATGACGACTTCGCCCGCATCGCAGCGCGTTTCGCCACCGAGCAGCGCGACGAGGTGGCCGACCACCTCGACCGTTTCGTCCCCGCCGGCCTGCGCCTACCCGGCTCCGCCGACGCCAGCCTGGCGATGATGTTCGTCTCGGCCACCGGCCTGTTGCAGGCGGTGGAGGAGGGCGGTCTGGCGCTCACCGACGAGCAGGCCGTGGACGCCCTCACCCGATTCGTCTACCGCGGCCTCACCGGCCGCGATCTCGACTGACGAAAACCTCAGGGCACCAACACGATCGAACCGGTGGTCCGGCGTCCCTCCAGATCCCGGTGCGCCTGCTCGGCCTGCGCCAGCGGATAGCTGCCGCCGACCCGGATGTGCAGCGTGCCGTCGGCGATGGCGTTCATGATGTCGCCTGCGCGCCACAGCAATTCGGCCCGATCCCGGGTGTAGTGCGCCAGCGTCGGGCGGGTCACGAACAGCGAGCCCAGCGGATTGAGCCGCTGCAGATCGAACGGCGGCACCGGCCCGCTGGCCGCGCCGAACAGCGCCACCATGCCGCGAATCCGGGTGGCCGCCAGGCTGGACTCGAAGGTGGAGGCGCCCACGCCGTCATAGGTCGCGGCGACGCCCGCCCCGTCGGTCAGCTCCCGTGCCCGCGCCGCGATGTCCTCGTCATAGCGCAGCACCTCGGCCGCTCCGGCGTCCCGCGACAATTTCTCCTTGTCGTCGGTCGACACCGTGGTGATCACCCGGACCCCGCGCGCCGCCAGCAGCTGCGTCAGGATCAGCCCGACACCACCGGCCCCGGCGTGCACCAGCACGCTCTCGCCGGGCTCGGGCCGGTAGATCGACTCGATCAGATAGTGCGCCGTCATGCCCTGCAACAACGCCGACGCCGCCACCGGCGCGTCCACCCCGTCCGGCACCGGAATCGCCACGGCCGCAGGCACGACCACCTGCTCGGCGTAACTGGCCGGCGCGGCCGCCCACGCCACCCGATCCCCGACCCGGAACTCGGTGACGCCGGGCCCGACCGCGGTGACCACACCGCTGCCCTCGGCTCCCGGAATGTAGGGCACCGCCTGCGGGTACCGCCCGGTCCGAATGTAGGTGTCGATGAAGTTGATTCCGCTCGCCTGCGTCCGCACCAGCAACTGCCCGGGCCCGGCCTGCGGGTCCGGCACCTCCACGTACCGCAGGACTTCGGGACCGCCGTGCTCGGAAACCTGGATGGCGCGCATGGAATCAGTCTTACATCGCCGCGGCTACGCGGTGCGCGGCGGCTCGCGGAGTGTGAGATGTGCGGCGGTTCATGGACGCTGAATTACCCGTGGGTAAACTGCAGCGCATGAGCGCTACCACCGCCCCGGCATCCGAGAAGCTGTCGCCGTCCGTCGTGGATTCCGTGAAGGGATTCGTCGCCGAGCACGGCGGTTCCGCGACCGCGGTGCTGCAGCCCATCGGCCGCGTCGGCGTCCGCATCACCCTGGTCGGCGCCGACGGCGTCCTGGGCGACCGTGTCGTCGGGTCCATGGCGGCCGCCAAGTCCCTCGTGGAGACCGTGAACGGCCTGTCCGAGACCGAGGAGTGGGACCGCGAGCTCATCTCCAAGGTCACCCCGGCGAAGGGCCACTGGGCCAAGATGGCAGGCTGGGTCGCACACCAGAAGCGATTCCCCAAGGCGCGCAACGAGAAGTGACCGCGCCCGCAGCCGGCGGGGGCGGAAAGGACCGGATCGACGTGTCAGGGCGCGTGACCAAGCAAGCGCAACTGCGTTCGGCGCTCACCACCCTGTGCGCGAATCTGCGTCCCGGTGAGATGCTGCCCAGCGAACGCCAGTTGTGCGACGACTACCGGGTCAGCCGCATGACCGTGCGCGAAGTCCTGGGCCAGCTCGAATCCGAAGGCGTCATCACCCGCGTCCCCGGCAAGGGCACCTTCGTGGCCGAGCGGGTGGCCCGCTCCCGGCTGCACATGGCCTCGTTCACCGACGACATGCGCCGGCTGGGCCGCACCCCGAGCACAGTGGTGCTGCACACCGATCATGCGGTGCCGCCCCCGGCCTCGGCGGCGGCGCTGGGGCTGACCGCGAATACCAAGGCGTACCACCTGGTTCGGCTGCGGCTGGCCGACGGGCTGCCCATGTCCATCGACGACGGCTGGTACCGCGCCGATCTGCTGCCGGAACTGCTGGATCACGAACTGACGCAGTCGCTCTACGCGCTGTTCTCCCGCGAGTACGACTGCCCGATCGACCGGGCCGAGCAGAGCGTGCGCGCGGTGGCCGCCGACGAGCGGCACGCGGGCTGGCTGGGCACCGAAACCGGTTCGCCGCTACTGGCTTTCGACCGGATCTCCTATTCGCGCGACCGGGCCGTGGAGCACGCGCAGTCCTGGTACCGGGCCGATCGGTACCAGGTCTACATGACCGTCTCGGCCGAGGACAGCTGACCGGCCTGCCGACAATGAACGAGCCGCCGCCCGATCGGGCAGCGGCTCAATTCTTTTCCGGCCTGGTGCGGAGTCTTTCCCGTCTCACATCGAGAACAGCACCGAGCCCGTGGTGACCGCGCCGGTAAGTGCGTCCCGCGCCGATCCCGGGCTGCTGTCCATGACCACCACCGGCACGGCCGCGCTCAGGCCGAGGCGGCGAACGGCGTTGGGGGAGAAGACGATCAGCGGATCACCCGCGGCGATCCGATCGCCCTCGGTGGCCTTCACCTCGAAGAGATCCGGCTTGCCGACGGTGTCGATGCCGACGTGCAGCAGCACGCCGGTGCCGTCGTCGGTGACGATGACCGCGGCGTGCGGGTGCAGCTTCACCAGCGATCCGGTGACGGGGGCGACCACGGTGGTGGCGGCATCGGTGTCGAGGGGTTCGATGGCCACGCCCGCGCCCACCATCTCGGCCGAGAAGACCGGATCGGGAACTTCGGACAGGGGCATGGCACGGCCGTCTAGCGGTGCGAGAATCTCGGTGCTCATGGCGGTCAGATAATGTCGTTGATGTCTTCGGCCAGGGCATCGGCGCTCGGCCCGACCACGACCTGAACCGCGTCACCCATCTTGACAACGCCGTGGGCGCCGGCGGCCTTCAGTGCCTTCTCGTCGACCAGGTTCGCATCCTTCACCTCGCAGCGCAGGCGGGTGATGCAGCCTTCCACCTCGACAATGTTGTCAGCCCCACCCAGTCCGGCGATGATCTGATCCACTTTCGACATTTTTCCTCCGTGCGTGTCGAGTAGACAAAGCTGGTTATAACCAGTATATGTCTGGTTATAACCAGTGACGCTAGCTGATCGTGAACAGTACGCGTGACTCCATTCACAGACTGAGGACCATCCATGGCCGATGCCGTCGAGAGCTCCCGCAAGAAGCTCGATTTATCCGGACTGCAGAAGCTCGGCCGCAGCTTGATGCTGCCGATCGCCACGCTACCCGCTGCCGGACTGTTGCTCCGACTAGGACAGGACGACATGCTCGGCCGGTTCTCGCCGCTGCGGTCCGCCGCCGCCGTGCTCGCCGGGGCGGGCGGCACCCTCATCGACAATCTGCCGCTGCTGTTCGCGGTCGGCATCGCCATCGGCTGGGCGAAGAAGGCCGACGGTTCCACCGCGCTCGCGGCGGTGGTCGGCTACCTCGCCTTCACCGGTGTCCTCAAGGCCATGTCACCGGTGGTGCTGGACGGCAGCTGCGGCCCGGTCCTGGGCTGGCTGTTCCGGGCGGCGCACTGGAACTGCCCGGTCGTCGACGTCGCAAAGGCCCCGGCCGCACAGCTCGTCAACTTCGGCGTCCTCGGCGGCATCGTGATGGGCCTGACCACGGCCGCGCTGTGGCAGCGCTTCCACCGCACCCAGCTACCCGACTACCTGGGCTTCTTCTCCGGGCGCCGGCTGGTGCCGATCCTGACCGCGTGCGCGGCCGTCGTGATCGGGGTGCTGATGTCGTTCATCTACCCCGCCTTCAATTCCGCGCTGACCTGGCTGGGCACCACCGTCGCCGACAACTCGGTCGCGGGCGGCGGCATCTTCGGCTTCGCCAACCGCATGCTGCTGCCGCTGGGCCTGCACCACATCATCAACTCGGTGGTCTGGTTCGTCATCGGCGACTACCACGGCGCACACGGCGACATCCCGCGCTTCCTGGCCGGCGACCCCTCGGCCGGCACCTTCATGACCGGCTTCTTCCCGATCATGATGTTCGGCCTGCCCGCCGCGGCCATCGCCATCTGGCGCCACGCCCGCCCCGAGCACCGCAAGATGATCGGCGGCATCATGCTGTCCACCGGTCTGACCGCGTTCCTGACCGGCATCACCGAGCCGCTGGAGTTCTCGTTCATCTTCGTGGCCTGGCCGCTGCTGGTGATCCACGCGTTCTTCACCGGTACCTCGCTGGCGCTCACCAATGCGCTCGGGATCCACGACGGGTTCACCTTCTCGGCCGGTGCCATCGACTATCTGCTGAACTTCGGCAAGGCCACCCATCCGCTGCTGCTGATCCCGATCGGACTCGGCTACGCGGCCCTGTACTACGTCACCTTCAGCTTCATCATCAAGCGCTGGAACCTGCCGACACCCGGCCGGGAACCGGACGAGACCGAGTTCGAGAAGGAGAACATCGCAGCATGATCACCCGCACCGCCGTAGTCGCGTCCGAGACCGGACTGCACGCCCGTCCTGCTGCCCTGTTCGCCAAGGCCGCCGGGGAAGCCGGTGTCCCCGTCCAGATCTCGGTCGGCGACAAGGACCCCGTCGCCGCCAACAGCCTGCTGCAGGTGATGACCCTGGGCGTCAAGCAGGGCGACACCGTCACCCTGCACGCCGAGGACGGCGCCGACGCGGCCCTCGATACGCTGGTCGCGATGCTGGAGACAGATCTTGACGCGTGAGGTGCGCGGTGTCGCCGCCGCTCCCGGAATCGCCGTCGGATCGGTGAAGTGGCTGGCGCCCGCGCCGGTCACCAGCCGGGACGACGCGCCCGGGAGTGACGTCGAGGCCGAAATCGCCCGCGCGGAGGCCGCTTTCGAGACGGTCGCCGGCCGGTATTCCGCGCAGGCCCTCGACGCGCAGGGCCCGGCGGCGGACATCCTGTTCATGACCTCGGCGCTGGCCGCGGATCCGGCACTGCTGGATCACGTGCGCGCCGAGATCCGGGGCGGGACGCCGACCGCGCACTCGGTGACCGAGGCGGTGGCGCATTTCGGGGCGCAGCTGGCCGCGCTCGGCGGCATGATGGCCGAACGGGCCTCGGATCTGCGCGATGTGGGCCAGCGGGTGGTGGCCGAGCTGCTCGGGGTGGATCCGCCCGGGATCCCGGACAGTGCAACGCCTTTCGTGCTCGCCGCGCAGGATCTGGCGCCCGCCGATACCGCGACGCTGGACCCGGAGCGGGTCATCGGGCTGCTGACCGTGGCGGGCGGGCCGACCTCGCACACCGCCATTCTGGCCAAGGCGCTGGGTATTCCGGCCGTGGTCGCCGCACCGGACGCGGCCGGGATCGCCGACGACACCGAAGTCGTGCTGGACGGCACGGCCGGCGTGGTCGAGGTCGAGCCGCCTGCGGCGCGTCGCGAGGAAGTGCTCGCGCTGCGCGCCCGGCGGGCGGCCGCGCCGACCGGTCCGGGCCGGACCGCGGACGGGCACGCCGTACCGCTGCTGGCCAATGTCGGCTCCGTGGCCGACGCGCGGCTGGCGGTCGAACTCGGCGCCGAGGGGGTCGGCCTGTTCCGGACCGAATTCCTTTTCCTGGACCGCAAATCGGCACCGACGGTGGCCGAGCAGACCGATCAGTACGCCGAGATCTTCCGAGTCATGGGCGACCGGCCCGTCACGGTCCGCACCCTCGATGCCGGATCCGACAAACCGCTGCCGTTCCTCGGCCTGCCCGATGAGGAGAACCCGGCGCTGGGCGTGCGCGGTCTGCGGTTGAGCAGCGTCGATGAGGGGACGCTGCTCGACCAGCTCACGGCCATCGACACCGCGGCCAGGCAGACCGGCACGCCGGTACAGGTGATGGCGCCGATGGTCGCCACCGCGGAGGAGGCGGGGTACTTCGCCGCCCGCGCCCGCGACGCCGGGATCGGCACCTGCGGCATCATGGTCGAAATCCCCGCCGCCGCACTGTGTTCGGAGCAGCTCGGCGCGGAGGTGGACTTCTTCTCCATCGGTACCAACGACCTGTCGCAGTACCTGTTCGGCGCGGACCGCATGGCGTCGTCGCTGGCGGCGCTGCACAATCCGTGGCAGCCCGCGCTGGCCGCGACCGTCGCCACGACGGTGACCGGGGCGCGCAAGCGCGGCGTCAAGGTCGGCGTCTGCGGCGAATCCGCGTCGAATCCCGAATTCGCCTGTGTGCTGGTGGGTCTCGGCGTCGAGACGCTGTCCATGGCGCCCCGCTCGATCGCGGGCGTCCGGGCCCAGCTCGGCGAGGTCACCCTGGAGCAGTGCAGAGCGGCGGCGGCGGCGGTGCTGTCGGCCCGCACCGCCGACGACGCGCACCAGGCCGCGCGCCGGGCATTGGGGCGAGATACGTGACGACCACCCTGCGCGGCCGGGTCGTCACCCTCACCGAGGCGGGCGAGCTCGCCGACGGGGTGGTGTCGTTCGACGGGGCGCGCCTCGACTATGTGGGCCCGGCAACGGGATTCGGCGGTGACCTGCCGGACCTGCCGGACGAGCCGCCGCTCATCCTGCCGGGGCTGATCGACGTGCACTGTCACGGCGGCGGCGGATTCGGCTTCCCGGAAACCGATCCCGAGGGCGTGGCCGCTGCCGCGAACTTCCATCGCCGCCGCGGCACCACCACGCTGGTCGCCTCCCTCGTCTCCGCCACCGAGGCCGAACTGCGCGACCGTATCGACGTGCTCGGCAAGGCCATCGACGACGGCCTGCTGGCGGGCATCCACCTCGAAGGCCCGTTCATCAGCGAGCAGCGGCGCGGCGCCCACGATCCCGATCGGATCATCGCCGGTGATCCGGCATTGCTGGAGCGGCTTCTCGACTACGCGGGCGGCCGCGTCGTGTCGGTGACCGTGGCCCCGGAGACGGCGAACTTCGACGCCCTCGCGGACGTGCTCGCCGACGCGAATGTGATTCTCTCCCTGGGACACACCGTCGCCGACTACGCGCAGTCCGTGCACGCCATGCGCCGCGGCGGCCGGGTGTCCATCACCCACCTGTTCAATGCCATGCCCGAGCTGGCGCACCGCGACGCCAACTTCCTCACCGCCGCCATGGCCGCGGCGGGACGCGGGGATGTGGTGGCCGAGGTCATCGGCGACGGCGTGCACCTGGCCGACGGCACCGTGCGCATGGTCTTCGACACCATCGGTCCCGACAATCTGGCCCTCATCACCGACGCCATGGCCGCCGCCGGGCAACCCGACGGGCGCTACCAGCTCGGCAGCCTGGACGTCGTGGTGCGGGAAGGCATCTCGCGCATCTATGACCCGGATGGGGAGGGCGCCATCGCCGGCGGCACCGCCACCGCCGCGGAAGTGCTGCGCCGCACCGTCTTCCACGCGGGCGTCGAGCTCACCGCGGCGGCCACCGCCGCGTGTGCCACCCCGGCCCGCCTGCTCGGCATGGCCGACGACATCGGCGCGCTGGCTGCGGGTATGCGCGCCGACGTCCTGGTGGCAGACCATCACCTCAACCCCGTGACCGTGTACAAGGATGGAGCGCCATGGAACTCGTGATCACCGACAACGCGGCCGAGGCCGGCGTGCTGGCCGGCCGCATCATGGCCGACCACGTGCGCCGGGGCGCCCGCGCCATCGGGCTGGCCACGGGCTCCTCACCGCTGGGCGCCTACCGGGAGCTCATCCGGCAGTATCGCGAGGAGGGCCTGAGTTTCGCGGGCGTGCAGGCGTTCCTGCTCGACGAGTACATCGGCCTGCCGCCGGGACATCCGCAGTCCTACCGGCGATTCATCCGTGACGAGTTCACCGCGCACGTCGACTTCGCCGACACCGACGTCCACAGCCCCGACGGCAATGCCGCCGACATCCCGGCGGCCGCGGCCGCCTACGAACACGCCATCGCCGAGAACGGGCCCATCGCCGTGCAGATCCTGGGCATCGGCGCGAACGGGCACATCGGCTTCAACGAGCCGGGCTCCTCGCTGCGCTCGCGCACCCGGGTCAAGACCCTGACCCCGACGACCCGCGAGGACAATGCCCGCTTCTTCGACGACGACCTGGCGCAGGTGCCCACCCACGTCCTCACCCAGGGCCTCGGAACCATCGGCGACGCCGGCCATCTGCTCATGATCGCCACCGGCGCGGGCAAGGCCGAGGCGGTCGCCGCCGCGGTGGAGGGCCCGCTCTCCGCGTTCTGCCCGGCGTCGATCCTGCAGATGCACCCGCACGTCACGGTCATCGTGGACCCGGACGCGGCGGCGCGCCTGAAGGCCGCCGACTACTACCGGTTCGCGGTGGCGAACAAGCCCTCCTGGCAGAGCTTCTGAACCCTACGCGCCCTGCTGCAGGGCGGTGAACGGGGCCATGTCGAAGTAGTCGCGCCACGCGGCGATCCGGCCGTCGCGGACCTCGAACACGCCGGTCACCGGCAGCTCGATGTGGTTGTCGCCGAGGGTGAACCGGTCGGTGCGCTCGTTGAGCACGACAGTACCGGTGACGGCCTGGTGGTGGATGGTGAAGTCGATGCCGCCGAACGCGCCGATGAAGCCGCGCAGGAACTCGAGGATCGCGGCCTTGCCGACGAACGGCTGCATCGGAATGTTGTGGTAGCCGGCGTCCTCGGTGAAGAACTCGGCGATGGATTCCGGTGTGCCGGTGCGCCATTCGGCGCACAGTGCGGTGACGACCTCGGCGGGGGACAGGGTCGTGTGGTCGATGCTCACTGCGGTGGGAGACCTTTCGTGCGGGTGACCTGAACTGCAGGGTCAAATTTCCCGGCGGCCCCGACGGTGTCAAGGGTGGTCTCGCAGTGAGACTTTCACCCGTCCGCGTCTCGGTGTTTCAGGACGTCAGCGCGCCACCCAGGATCGCGGTCACCATGGCGTGCACGGCCTCGGTCTCGGGCCGGGCCGCGGTGCGGTCGGCGAAGAGCAGGTGTCCCGATCCGATCAGCGTGCGAGCGAGTAGATCGGTGTCGCAAGTGGCCGCGAGGCGGCCGGTGTCGACCTCGGCGGCGAGGTATCCGGCGATCAGCTCGGTGGCCTCGGTCAGGACGGGGACACCGACCGGCCGGCGCTGTCGCAGCCGGGCGCGCAGCTCGTCCCGATAGGTGACCAGGCTGACGATGGCCACCGCCACCGTCTCGAACACCGCGGTCAGTGCCTCGGTGAGGTTACCCGGCACCGTGGCCTCCCCGGCTCGGTCGCGCAGTGCGGCGCCGAGCCGCTCCACCCGGACGATCCGGTCCTCGACCAGCTCGGCGAGGAACCCGTCGAAGTCGGCGAAATGCCGGTGTAGCACGCCTTTCGCGCACCCGGCCTCGGCGGTGACCGACCGGCTCGTCAGCCCGCTCGGCCCGTCTCGCAACAGAATCCGCTCGGCCGCGTCGAACAACTGCTCCCGTGCATCCCGAATGGCCACCCCGGTGGGCACCCCGCACTCCTTTCATGTCGCCGGACCCAATCCATTTGCGGAGTGGGCAAGCGCCCACTTAGAGTGGGCACATGGTCACTCTACCGCCCTCTGGCCCCGAACCCGCAGACCAGAGCCCCCATCGAGCCCGGCACATCGCGGAGTCGTTCGGCATCGACGCCGCCCGCTATGACCGCACCCGCCCGGCGTATCCGGCCGCCATGATCGAGCGCATCCTCGCGGCAAGCCCCGGCAAGGACGTCCTCGACGTCGGCTGCGGAACCGGCATTGCGACCAGACAGTTCCGCGATGCCGGATGCTCGGTGCTCGGCGTCGAACCCGACGCCCGCATGGCCGATTTCGCTCGCGAAACCGGCGTCGACGTGGAGGTCGGCACCTTCGAGGAGTGGGATCCGGCCGGCCGCACCTTCGACACGGTGATCGCCGGAACCGCGTGGCACTGGGTCGATCCGGTGCGGGGCACGGCCCGGGCGGCGCAGATCCTGCGCCCCGGCGGCCGGCTCGCCGCTTTCTGGCCTCTCGCCCAGCTGCCGCCCGACGCGGCGGCCGCCTTTGCCGCGGTCTATCGCCGCCTGCTGCCGGACACACCCGTCGCGCGGGTCGCGGACCGCCCCGCCCTCGAGATCTACCAGCCGATACTCGACACGGTGGCCAAGGGAATCCGCGAATCCGGAGCCTTCACCGACCCCGAGCAGTGGCAGTTCGATTGGCGCCACACCTACACCCGCGACGAATGGCTCGACCAGATCCCCACCCACGGCACCCTCACCCAGGCCCCACCCGACACCCTCACCGCCGTCCTCGACGGCATCGGCGCGGCCATCGATGCTCTCGGCGGCACCTTCACCGCCTCCTACGCCACGGTCGTCGTGACAGCCGCACTGCGACCCGGCCGATCCGCCCCGACCGCACCGAGCTGATCCGGAAAAGCCTGCGCGGGTTCGTGATCGAGCAGCTCGACGCAGTCCGGTCACGTGCTCGGCTGTGCCCCGCGACCCTCCGGCCTGCGTCCGGGAGTGCCCGCATTGCCGGGTCCATGCTCATCGTGCCCGTCTGCGTGCCCCCGCTGCGGTGGCTGTCCGGCGTGCCCATCAGGTGATCCGGGATAGCTTGTGCGGGTTGGTGATCGAGTAGATCGTCTGGATTCGGGTACCGGTCGGGTCCAGGTCGACGACGACGGCCGCCAAGGGGCTCTCGTCGGAGAACACCAGGACGCAGGGGTCTTCGGCCACCCAGCGGTAGCGAATGGCTAGGTGCCCGGCGGGGAGGTCGGCGGCCACCGCCATGAAGACCGCGGCGACCCGGTCGCGGCCGTGGACGGGTTCCAGGCTCTGGGCCCGCCCCGCGCCGCCGCTGTCGGTCCACAGGGTGACATCGGGGGCGAGGACCTCGAGCATGGTGGCGAGGTCACCGCGCAGGGTTGCCTCGGCCAGGCGCTCGCTCAGCCCGGCCGGGAAGTGCTGATCTCGCCGGCGAGGCCGGCGCTCGTGGATGTGCTTGCGGGCGCGGGTGGCGAGCTGGCGGACCGCGGTGGGGGAACGGTCGAGCATGGCCGCGATCTCGGGGTGGCCGAAGCCGAACACATCGTGCAGGACGAAGACCGCGCGCTCCAGCGGGGACAGGGTTTCCAGGACCACGAGGACCGCCATGGACAGCGATTCCTTGCGTTCCACGACGCCGGACACCTCGTCCTCGGTGGTGACCAGCGGTTCGGGAAGCCAAGGGCCGACATAGGTTTCGCGTCGTTTGCCGATCTCGGTGCGCCGCGCCAGGGCGTGATTGGCGACCACTCGGACCAGGTAGGCGCGGGCATTGTCGACCGGTGCCGCGGCGGGGTCCCGGTGCCGCGCCGCCCACGCCAGCCAGGCTTCCTGGAGCACGTCTTCGGTATCGGCGACGCTGCCGAGCATGTTGTATCCGACCGCGAACAGCAGTTCGCGGTAGTCGAGAAAGCGCGCGGTGACCTCGTCGGAGGCCGCGTGCGGTGGCTGTGCCGTCATGATTCATCTCCCTTCTCTCGCCACCGAAGAGCCGGGCGGCCCGGAAACTGTGACATGGTGGCCCGGATCGTGTTCCGTGTCACCGAAACCCGCGCCCATGTCACAGTTCGCGGTCACCGTGCCTCTGTGTTGTCGTCCGGGGAGGGTCCCCGGGGCCGAGGAGACCGACCATGACCACCACACCCTCCGGCGCGGACCGCGCCCTGTTCATCCGGGCCGGCGAGGCCGAACAGCTGCCGGGCCTGGGCGTGCACCTGTATGCCGACCACGATATGACCGGCGGAAAGCTCAGCGCCAACCGCGCGGTCCTGCCCGCCGGCACCGACGGCCCGCCGCCGCACTTCCACACCACATCCGCGGAACTGTTCTTCCTGCTGGGTGGCACGCTGCGGGTCCTGGCCGGGGAGGAGATCCTCACCATGGGCGAGGGGGATTTCCTGCTGGTTCCGCCCGCCATGGTGCATGCCTGGGCCGCCCCCGCCGATTCGGCGGCCGACGTGTTGATCGTGTTCACGCCCGGCATCGAACGCTTCGAATATTTCCGGATGGGTGAGCGGCTCCGCCGCGGCGACGGCGATCCGCTCGAAATCCTGCGCACCCAGGAGCGTTTCGACAATCACTTCGTCGACAGCCCGCTCTGGCGCGAATCCCGGATCGACCCGGCGGCGGGCGAACCATGGCCGCAGCGCCGATAATGAACCGGTGACCGAGCGTGCAGCGAGTCGGACAGCGGTCCTGGTCTGCCAGGGCCGCGCCGTGGCGGACGGGCGGATGGGCGTCGGGCGGTTCTCCGACCCGGTCGCGGTCGAACTATTGGTCGACGGCGAACGTGAACTGGTCGATCTCGTGCGCGCGGGCGCGGTGCCGAAGGGGTTCGGCGCGCGGATGGAGTACGAATTGCTTTCCGCCACTTCGGAAGTGCTGGCGGCCCGCACGGTCGCCATCGATGATGCGGTGCGCGAGAGTGTGCATCCGCAGCTGGTGATTCTCGGCGCGGGGCTGGACGCGCGTGCCTGGCGCATGCCCGAACTGGCGGGAGTCGCCGTGTTCGAGGTGGATCATCCGGCGTCGCAGGCCGAGAAGCGGGAACGGCTCGGGGAGCGGGAAGCGCTGGCTGACGTCCGTTTCGTCCCGGTCGATTTCGGTAAGGACTCCCTCGGCGCCGCCCTCACCACCGCCGGCCACGACGAGACCCGGCCCACCACCTGGATCTGGGAGGGCGTCGTCCCCTACCTGACGTCCGCCGAGGTCGCCGAGACCGTCATCGAGGTGGCGAAGCGCAGTGCCCCCGGCAGCCGCTTGATCATCACCTACCCGACCCCCAATCGGGTGTACCACTACGGCCGCAAGGCCATGGAGCTGTTGCTGTCCGTCTCCGGCCGCACCAATCCCATGGCCGGTGAACCGCAGCGTTCGAGCTGGACCCCCGCGGCGATGGCCGCATTGCTGGCCGAGCACGGCTTCTCCGTCACCGCCGACCGCGACCTGCAATCGGTCGCGGTCGAGGCGGGAATCGAGGGCAAACGCACCTCGGTCCGCGCCGACGGTCATATCGTCATCGCCGATCGGCGCTGACCCTGGTCAGTTCAGGGTGACGACCCAGGAGCCGTTGCAGCCGCGGTTGGTGTCGCGGTTGGGGTCGTAGTTCCACACCGTCTGCAGGTCCGAGTCCTTCTGGATGTTGAAATCACCCGTCGGCGACTGCACCGGCTCACCGTTGTACAGCAGCAGGCTCAGGTCGTTCGGGTAGATCGTCCAGGACCCGTTGTAGCCCGCCGGGTAGTTCATGGTGACCGTGGTGGTGCGGCCGGCGTGGTTCTGCACCACGATGCACGAATTCGGATGATTGGCCTGAGCCTGGGCCGGTGCCGCGGCCAGCACGATGGCCGCCACCCCGACCGCGGCCGCGGCCACCGGTGCCGCTGCCTTCGCCACCAGACCACGCCCGCCGTTGGGAACGTTCCACATGATGCCTGACCTCCGTGTGAATTCCACCGCCCGAATGGCTGATTGGATGAGACGAAGTTATCCACCGCACCCAGCGGGTCTCTTATGAAATCCTTGTCGCCGCGGCGAGGCGGTTGTCGTCCCCTTCCATCGGATCCGCAGCGATCAGACCCAGCCGTTCCCGCACCGCGCGCACCGAGATATCGACGTGCCCAATCGCGATCGCGCGAATCTGTTCTTCACAATCCGTGAGACATTCGACGGCCCGGCCGCGCGGAATTCGGTCGAGAGGCGGCTCAGCGCCTCGGCACACCGGATCCTGAGATAGGAGTGGACAGTGGAGTCGAAGATCGCCTCGGCGACAGGGACAGCGGGCACATGGTCGAGCCGGGTCAGAGCATCGACCAGACTGCACTGGTCATAGATGTAGTCGTTGCCGCCGCCATGGGCGGCCTCCAGATGATCGAACAACCTTGGCGCATCTGACTTTTCGCCGATGTCTGTGAGCAGTGACAGCGCTGCGCTACCGATCGAGCCGTCCAGGCCGGCATGCGCCCGGGCCCACACCAACGCCCGAGGTGACCGCAGCCGCCGGCGCACCGCGCGGGCGCGGATGTCTACATGAGCAATGCCGGCACCGATGTGTTCTGCGATGTGCTGGCGCTGGCCGGCTCCGCGCCGGCCCGCACACCGTGGCAGCAGAACCTGATCCTGCACTTCTGTGACACCGAACGGCACGGCCACGGCTTCGACCGATCGGCTGTTCTGGTGAACCGGGATGTCGATCGTCAGACGGGGATTGTTCGGCGGGGCCGGAGGGGTGTGCGGTCGCGGAATGCTTCGATTGCCGCGGCGACTTCGAATGGTGTTGTGGCGTGCGCGATGTCGTCGCGGTAGAGCACTCGCTCGGCAACGGTGTCCAGGTCGAATCCCCAGACCATCGACATGAGGGGGTTGATGAAGAGTTCGGCGCTTTGGGCGCGGGTGCGGGCCAGGGAGTGGTGATCACCGAATTCGCCGCGGGCGGCGTCGGTGATCGACGCGCAGACGATGCTCTCCTTGCCAGGGGTGTGCTGCTGAACCCAGTCGACGGCCGCCAGCCAGGCATCGACGGCCGCGATGCCTGGTGTGAGAGCGAAGACGCCGTGATACGCGCCGAGTCCGGCAAGTGCGGCAACGTTTTCCAGGAAATGCGCGTGGCAGACGCCGTGGTGGGCATCGACGCCGAACCCGACACATATGGCCAGCTTGACGGGCAGGTCGAGCGCCTGCGCCGCCAACAGGCTGGTCACATCCTCGACCGGTGTACCCAATCCGGCCTCATCGCCGGTCATCAGGAGATCCGTACCCCCATCGACCAACACCAGCCCGTCCAGTCGAAGCTCGCGAGCCAACCATGCGTAGGCCGTCTGGACATCGGCGGGCCCACCCTTGCGAATCAGGAACACCCGATCCGGAAATCCGTGGTCGCGCAACCACATCGCGAGGTGCTTCTCCGGAAAGTACGCGTCCGCACCCTCGGTTTCCGCATCGATTTCGAACAGCCCGGGCGCGACCTGCCGGGCCGTGGTCCGCGTGACCGGTGTGAACGTGAGATTCGCCAGCACCACCGACTTGCCCTGCTCCTGCAGCGCGAACGCCACCGGCAGGCCACTGAGCACGTCGAACCCGCCCCCAGCTCCAGCGACCAGGACCCGCTCGCAATCCCGCAGTCGATGCAGTGCCGGTGTGTCGAACAGCGAGAGCGCACCCATCCGTCGAAGTATTCAGTACTTCCGCCGTCCGCGCCCGATCTCGCGGGCGGATCAGTCGACCGCCGTACCCGAATTCGACTGTGCGACTCCGCTGCTCACCCGTCGGCTCGTATGCCGACGACGGATTCGAAACGGGGAGATCGATGACACCGGCGATTTGGCTGCGGTTGCAGGCGTTCTTACGGGCCGCCGAGGCGGTCGCAGCAGCCTCCGAACTCGACAGCGCCCTCACTGAACTTGCCGCGGACGCCCAGAATCGCCACTTCACTGTCTCCACTGGGCAACAGCGCGACTCCAGGCGCGCACAGCGCCTTCGAAGGCTTGATCCACTCCGCACGCCGCGAACTCTCCCCGCCCGCCGTATCCGCGACTCTCATCATCGGCGACTGACAGAGCGCACCGGCAAGATCAGGGAGCTCCCACCGTGGCACTCCGGACAAAACTCCGCGCTGAGCGCTCCCTGATCTTGATGGGTGCCGCACTTCATTTCGTCGACGGGCTGGCTCCCGGTGTCGCGTATGCGGATTCGATGAATGGGCGGACGACGTCCAGGAACTGCTCGGGGGCGGAGGAGAAGGGCAGGTGGCCGGTGGGGAGGACCTGGAGCTCGGAGCCGGTGATCAGGGCGTGGGCTTTCCTGCCGTAGCGGAGGGGAAGGACCGGGTCGCGGCGGCCCCATACGATCAGGGTCGGTGCCGCGATTTCGGTTGCGCGGCCGGTGAGGTCGTAGCGGGGATCGTTGAAGCTGTGCCACAGGGCGGAGTAGGTGGCACGGCCGATATCGGTGCTCGCCACGCGGATCGCGCGCTCTACGACGGCGTCGTCGTGCGGGGTCACGGGTTTCATGTAGTTGCGGATGCTGTGCGGGAGCCAGCGGCGGGCCATCAGGTGAGAGCCGTAGAAGTTGCAGTAGGCCCGGGTCAGCGGCGTCTGCCGGACGAAGCCGCCGGTATTGACGAGGACGAGCCCGGCGACGCGCGCGGGTTGTTCCAGCGCCAGGCGAGCGGCCGCGAATCCGCCGACCGAACTGCCGATGAACACCGCGGGTTCCAGCTCGAGTGTTGTGACCACCTCGGCGAGCGTGTCGGCGATCGCGGCGGCGGTGATGGTCGAATTCGGTTCGGACGCACCGTGTCCCGGCCAATCGATGGCGATCACCCGATGCTCCGCGGCCAATGCCGGGAGGATCGGATCGAAGTCGTGGTGGTCGTGCAGGGTGGCGTGCAGCAGGACCACGGTGGGCCCCGTGCCGATGTCTTCGTAGGCCAGTCGTCCGGCCGACGTGCGCATGATGTGCATACGCAACAACCCTTCATTCGATTGTGGTGACCGAACGGTCGTTCACTGACCAGTCGGTCGGTCAAGTATGATGTGACCATACAATCGGTCCCAAACACACGCAAGGGGGACGCCGAATCGCCTGTCGCGCAACACCGGGTGAGCCGGCACAGCCCCCGGTGAGGGTTGAATCTGATGAATCTGCGGGAGGATTCCGCCGCGCGCACTCGCGCCGCGCTCGTCGACAGCGGCCTGCTGCTGGCCGAGCGGCTGGGACTCGGCGGTGTCAGCGTGAACGTCCTGGTGGCCGAGCTCGGCGTCTCGAAAGGCACGTTCTTCCATCATTTCGGCACCCGCGCCAACTACCTGCTGGCCCTGCATCGCGAATTCCACGAGCGCCTGCAGGCCGTGATCGACTCCGCCACCTCCGGGCTCGCCCCGGGCCGGGACCGTCTCCTGGCCGGAGCCACCGCCTACCTCGACGCCTGTCTGCGCGACCGCGGCGTCAAGGCCCTGCTCCTCGAAGCCCGAGCCGAACCCCTGATCGTGGACGAGGTGACGGCTCGCAACACCCACAACGCCGCGCTGATCGAACCCGATTTCAAGATCCTGGGCTGGCCGCACCCGGAGGCAGGCGCCCGATTGTGGGTCGGCTTGGTCGCCGAAGCCGCCCTGCTGGAATTGCAGGCCGGTCATGAGCAGGGGTCGGTGCGAAACGCCCTGTGGCAGTTCCTCCCCGCCTGAGCCCCGCCCGGCCCCGGTCTCGCCCTCGCCGCGGTAGTCCGCCCCGCAATAGCAAACTCTCTGCAATCCTGAGTGCAGCTCTGGCGCTGTGCGGCGCGGGCCGATCGGCTCGGAACTCAGTCGGCTGCGCAGAGCGCGGTGTCGAACGCCGTCTGGAGGGCAGCGGTGACGGTGGGATCCGAGGGCCGGAGATTGGCGATGAGGGTGACCGCGCGGCCGTCCGGGGTGACGGCATTGAAGGTTCGGAAGCCGGGGATGGAACCGCCGTGCCCCCACACCTGGATGCCACACGGTGCGGTGGTGGTGGTCAATCCGAGGCCGTACGAGTAACCCGGGCGGTTGGTCAGCGGTTTCGGATCGCTGCGCATGGCGGCCACCTGGGCCGGGGGCAGCAGGTTCCCGGTGAGGAGCGCACTGAAGAACCGATTCGCGTCGGAGCCGGTGGAGATCAGCGCGCCGGCACTGCCCGCCCAGGACGGATCGAAGCGGGTGACATCGGTCGGCTTCCCGTCGACCGCCTCGTAGCCCTGCGGATGGGGACTGCGGAGGTCGGTGTCGCCGGCGGCCGGGAAGTAGGTGTCGCGCAGCCCCAGCCTGTCGATGACGCGGTGCGTGACTTCCTCGCCCACCGGGTGCCCGGTCACGCGTTCCACGATCATGCCGACGATAAGGTAGTTGGTATTGCTGTATTCGGCTTTCGCGCCCGGCTCGAAGCGCGCGGGCAGGGTCATGGCACGACGGACCAGGTCCGCCGAGTCGAAGTGCATGGTCAGCAGATCGGGCGAATCACCCTGCAGCTCGGGCAGTTCCAGATACTCGGGCAGACCGCTGGTGTGCTGCATGAGATTCCGGACCGTGATCCGGTTGCCGTCGATGCCCGCGCCCTGGACGACGCCGGGCAGATAGCGCTCGACAGGTGCGCCCACATCCACCGCACCCTCCTCGACGAGCTGCATCATGACGGTCGCGACGAACGTCTTGGTATTGCTGCCGACGCGCACATGCGCGCCCTGCGGAAAGGTGGCGCCGGTAGCGACGTCACCGACACCCGAGGTCGCACTCCACTCGCGGTCGTGCTCGGTCACGACCACCTGTAGCCCGGGAACTCCCGCCGCCACGGCAGCGTCCAGGGCGCGCCCGACCTCCGTACGCGCAGCGGCCGACAGCGGCCCTTCCGGCTGTCGCGCCGCATCATCACCGCAGGCCCCCACCGCGCAGACCACTCCGGCGACCGCGACCGCAGCGGCGATCCGGCGAACGAGCCTCATATGGTCTCCTTCTGGCGTAGTGGCCGCGAGCGCTCGGCCGGAATGCGCTGCTGTGCAGCCGGGTTCGCGCCTCGCGGAGGTCAATAACCGGATGGTAGCTCCAAGCTGCGATCCGGGCATCACCCGCAGCGCTCACCCGAGCTCATCCCTGAGGCGTAGCGCTGGTCAGGGAAAACCCGCTGTCCCGTGCTCCGGGGAGCGAGATCACCGTCAGAGCCGGTAATGAGAGGCGACGGCGTCCTGGCCGGTGTAGTTCGGGCCGGCGTGGGCATCGGCGCCAGGTGGGCGTCGTCGAGTAGCTCGGGCACGCAGGACATCCTGCCCGGTGCGGTCGACGGCGGTGCGGAGCCGCCGACCGATTCAGGCAGCGGCCTTGTCCACGGGCGCCGGAGCCGAGGTGGGGAGGGTTTCGCGGGTGCGCATGGCGGCCCAGAGGGCGGCCGTGGCGGCGGTGCAGGCGGCGGCGCCGCCGACGTGGACGGCGACCAGGGCGGCGGGCACGTGGGTGAAGTACTGGACGATGCCGACCAGGGCCTGGGAGCAGACCAGGGCGATCACCAGGACGAGGCGGTTGCGGATGGTCTTGTTCATGCCGACCGCGGCCAGGCCGCAGGCGAGGCCGACGAGCAGGGCCAGGTAGGCGACCAGGAGTTCGGCGTGCAGGTGGACCAGGGTGACGATCTCGACCTGCAGGCGTTCGACCGGCTTCTCGACGCTCTTGTCACCCGCGTGCGGACCCGCGCCGGTGACCAGGGTGCCCGCGATCAGCGTTCCGGTGAGGGCCAGACCGGACAGGGCCGTCAGCAGCCGCAGCGGCTTGGGAACCTGAACCGTGTCGATGCCTTCGTCGGGTTCCCCGACCTTGGCCCACAGCAGCGTCGCCAGCCACACCATCAGCATGGACGCCAGCAGGTGCACCGCGACCGTCCACCACAGCAGCCCGGTGCGCACGGTGATACCGCCGATCACCGCCTGCAGCACGGTGCCGCCGGGCATCAGCCACGCGTACACCTGGACTTCGCGCCGCCGCCGCGCCCGGGTGACCGCGAGCACGATGGCCGCCGCGGCCAGCGACACCACGAAGGTGAGCATGCGGTTGCTGAATTCGACCACCTGGTGCAGCACCGGCACCTCGGCCACCGCGGTCGGCACGAAGCTGCCGGGGAAGCACTGCGGCCAGGTGGGGCAGCCCAGGCCCGAGGCGGTGACGCGGACGACCGCGCCGGTCACCGAGATTCCGGCCTGGGACAGGATGACCAGGAAGGCGAGGAGTCGCTGTACCCGCAGGGAAGGCATCGGGAACAGGTCGGCAAGTCGCTGGAAGGCGCGAGACAGCACGCACCGATGGTAGCGGGGCCGCATTTAGCCCCGTCACCGGCCCTACTACAGCGTGTCGTTAAACACCCGGGCGGGCGCGAACTTTCGAGGTGACCGCCGCCCGGACGGCCTCAATCGAACTTGAAGAACCGGGTGGCCAACCACCCCGCGAGCCCGCCCCAGCCGGCCAGCACCGCGAGCCCGTACCAGTCGATACTGGTGCGCATCGCCTGCTCCAGGCACTCCGACAGCGCCCCGGACGGAATGATCCGCGCGATCAGGCTCACCGCGTGCGGCAGGTCGTCGGACATGAACACCAGGCTCGCCGTCCCCAGCATGACGAACCACAGAATGTTGGCGAGCGCCAGCACCACCTCGGCCTTGAGCGTCCCGCCCAGCAGCAGTCCCAGCGCCGCGAAGGTCGCGGTCCCGAGCGCGATCACCACCGCGCCCAGCAGCAGTCCGGTCAGCGACGGCCGCCAGCCGAGCGCGAACCCGATGGCCCCCAGCAGGATCGACTGCAGCACCACCACGATCAGCACCGCCGAGCACTTGCCCGCGACAATGCCCCACCTCGGCAGCGGCGTCGCCCCGAGCCGCTTCAATGCCCCGTACCGCCGATCGAAGCCGACGGCGATGGCCTGGCCGGTGAACGCGGTCGACATGATCGCCACCATCATCACCGCGGGCACCACCCGGTCCACCCGGTGCTCGCCGAGCCCGCTCATCGGCAGCAGGGTCAGCCCGATCAGCAGCGTGATCGGAATGAACATGGTCAGCAGCAGCTGTTCCCCGTTGCGCAGCAACAGGATCAGCTCCATGCGCGTCTGCGCCGCCAGCATCTTGGCGCGCGTGGTCGGCTGCGGCGCGGGGGAGAAGGTACCCGCCGCGAATCGGTTCACGGTCTCGGTCATCCTCGCAGCTCCCGCCCGGTCAGTTCGAGGAACACGTCTTCCAGCCGGCGCTGGTCGATGCGAATGTCGGTGGGCAGCACGTCGATTCGCGCGCACCACGCGGTCATGGTGGCCAGCACCTGCGGGGTGATGTCGCCCTGCAGCAGGTACGAGCCGGGCGCGGTCTCGCGCGGGGTGAACCCTTCCGGCAGTGCGGCTTCCAGCAGCGACAGGTCGAGTTTGGGTGGTGCGGTGAACGCCAGCCGCCCTTCGGCCCCGTGCGAGGTGACCTCGGCGGGCGTGCCCTGCGCGACGACCTGCCCGTGGTCGATGATCACCAGCTGATCGGCCAGCTGCTCGGCCTCGTCCATCATGTGCGTGGTCAGCAGCACGCTGACCCCGTCGCGGCGCAGCGCGTCGATGAGTTCCCACACCAGGTGCCGTGCCTGCGCGTCCAATCCGGCGGTCGGCTCGTCGAGGAACACGATCTCCGGCCGCCCGACCAGCGCGCACGCCAGCGCGAGCCGCTGCTGCTGCCCGCCCGAGAGCCGCCGATACGGCGTCCGCCGAGCGTCTTTCAGTCCGAGCGTGTCCAGCAGCCACGCCGGGTCCAGCGGATTCGCCGAATAGGAGGCGACGAGATCGAGCATCTCCCCGGCCTTGGACCCCGGATACGCGCCGCCGCCCTGCAGCATCACGCCGATGCGCGGTCGAAGCTGATCGGAGTCGGCGATCGGGTCCAGGCCCAGCACCCGCACGGTCCCGGCGTCGGGAGTCACGAAGCCTTCGCACATCTCGGTGGTGGTGGTCTTGCCGGCGCCATTGGGTCCGAGCAGGGCCAGCACCTGTGCGTGTTCGATATCGAAGCTGATGCCGTCGACCGCGGTGGTCTCGCCGTAGCGTTTCACGACGCCGTCGACGCGTACGGCGGGTCCGGAAGCTGCGGTCACGATGAGACACCGTAAGGCGTGGGCTGCTGTGACCGAGCCGACACCCCCGGCTGATTGCGCCACGGCAGCACATTTCGGGTGAGGAAGATCAGCGACAGACCCACGATCACGGTGGCGATGGCGGATTCGACGATCTGGAAGACGTAGAAGTCCGCGCCGCGCGGCATGACCATCACCGACACCACGACCGACAGCACCACCGCCGGCACCCGGAACGCGGGCCGGTTGGCCCACGCGGCGAGGGGCACGATCGCCCACAGCAGGTACCAGGGTTGCACCACCGGGAAGAGCAGCACGATCGCGCCGAGCGAAACCCCCAGCGCGCCGATCGCATTCAAGCGCCCGGTCCAGGCGGCGATGAGCATGCGCAGGGTCACGAAGCCCGCGACGAGTTCCGCGATGGGCCGGGTGATGTCGAGCAGGGCGGTGGTGTGGTCGCCGAGTCCGAGCAGCACGCCGCCGAACCCGGTGATGATCCCGACGGCGGTCGGCAGTGAGAGGTAGCTGCGCACGGTGGTGGCGGTGCCGACGGTATTGACCCACCCGAATCCGAGGCCGCTGGCATAGCTCACGAAAAGCGTCGTGACCACGGCTATGGCACCGAGCACGCCGCCGGCGACGAGTACCGGTTTGAGTCCGCGCCCCCATCGCCGCGCCAGCGCCATGCCGACGAATCCGAGGCTCACCAGCGAGGTGATCTTCACCGACGAGGACAGTGTGATCAGCACGGCACCGAAAACCAGCAGCGCCCAAGCCCTTTGATTGAACTGCGGGCAATCGTCGATGGCGCGCAGGCAGAATTCCATTCCCGCCAGCATCAGCCCGAGCATGAGCGCGTCATTGTGCACCCCGCCCACCAGGTGGAACAGCACCAGCGGGTTGGCCGCGCCCAGCCACAGCGCGCTCACCCCCGCGATTCCGCAGCGTCGCGACAACCGCGGCAGCGCCCATACCATCAATGCCACGCCCGCCAATGCCAGCAACCGATGCAGCCACACCCCGAGAAGGATGTTGTCGCCGGTGATGTGCGCGATGCCGCGTCCCATCCACAGGAACAGCGGCCCGTAGGGCGCGGAGGTGTCCCGCCAGATGGTGGGGACATTGTTGGTGAGCACATTGTTGAGCCCGAGCCCGGCCACCGGGCCGACCGAATACGGGTCCATGCCCCGGGCCGCGATTTCGCTCTGTGCCAGGTACGAATAGACGTCGTTGCTGAACATGGGTGGCGCGACGCTGAGCGGAATGATCCACAGCAGCAGCGTCCGATCCATCTGCGAGCGGCTGAGCCGGTGGCGTGGATCCCCGCCCCACCCGCCGACGGCGAAGCGGCCCAGCAGCAGCCACGCCATGATCACCAGGATGGTGCCGATCATGCACATGGCCAGCGTCGAGGTGCCGGCCCGTGCGAAGAACCCGAGCACCCGCATGCCGGAGATCGGATTCTGGTGCACCGGTTGGGCTCCGACACCCAGCGCGGATACCGCCATGATCACGGCTCCGGTCGCGCCGAGCAGCCGGATCCGCATCAATTGCAGGGTTTCGCGCCGGTCCAGGCCCGGCCGGTCGGCGTCGATGCCGTGCAGGACGGCGACGGTGTGATCGGCGGCGGGAACGTCCAGGCCCAGGGCCCGGCGTCCGATATCGATGACTCTGCGCCGCGCGCCTTCCACTACCGCCACAGCTGCGAAGCCTAGTCCGGAGCCGCGGGTCGGACGCCGATCGCATGGCCGCAGCGGGGGTTCGCCCGGTGTGCTCGTGAGTTGCCGATCGGCACCCATACTTGCATCTGATACCCCCTGGGGTATAGTCGTGACATACCCCAGGGGGTATGGAAGGAAGTCAGATGCGAAGTACCACAGTCGGCGTCGCCGACGCTTCTCCGATCACGACCGCCCCCGGCGGTCTGCTGGGCCGCCTCGGGGCCCGCATGGCCGATCACGCCCGCTGGGTGTTCGGCTTCTGGTTGATCCTGTCCGTCGCCCTCGGCGCGGCCGCGCCCACGGTGTTCGACTCGCTCGCGGGGGCGGGCTGGCAGGCCAATGGATCCGAGTCCGTGCGTGTCCGCGAACTCGCGCAAGAGCACTTCGGCGGCAACTCGGCCGCGGCGGTGCAGGTGGTGGTCCACTCGGACACCGCGACCATGGACAGTCCGCAGGCGCACCGCCTGGTGGCCGATCTCACCGGAATCCTGCAGGCCGACAGCCGATTCGGCGCGATCGTCGCACCCGTGCCGGGCCAGTCGGTCAGCCGCGACGGCCACACCGGCATTCTGCTGGCGGGCGCGAATGCGAACACCGACGAGATGGTTGCCGCGGTCACCGACGTCGGCCCGAAACTGCAGGCCCTCTCATCCGACGGCTTCGAGATCTATCCGACCGGCGCCTCGGCGCTGTGGAGCGACTTCAACAAGGCCAATCACGAGGCCATGATGAAGGCCGAGATGTTCTCGTGGCCGGTCACATTGGCGATCATGGTGCTGGCCTTCGGCTCGCTGGTGGCGGCCGGACTGCCGCTGCTGCTGACGCTCACCGGCCTCATCGCCTCGGCGGGTGGTCTGGTGTTGCTGAACCATGTGACGCCGATCTCGGTGTGGGCCATGAACTTCGCCATGATGTTCGCGCTGGCGCTGGGTATCGACTACGCGCTGTTCCTGGTCTCCCGCTTCCGCGACGCTGTTCGCGGTGACACGCCACCGCGCACCGCCGTCGCCGTCACCATGGCGACCGCCGGCAAGGCGGTGCTGCTCTCGGGCCTGACCGTGCTGGTGAGCCTGTCGGCCGTGCTCGTGGTGCCCGCGCCCGCGGTGCGGACCATGGCGGTCGGCATCATGTTCGCGGTCTCGTTCGTGCTGCTGGCGACGCTGACCCTGCTGCCCGCCGTGCTCGGCGCGCTGGGCCGGCGCGTGAACGCGGGCTCGCTGCCGTACGTGGCCCGGCAGCAGCATCGTTCGCCGGTCTTCGCGAAGTGGGGACAACTGCTGCACCGCCACCCGTGGCCGTTCGCCATCGGCTCCCTGCTGGTGCTGATCGCGCTCGCGATTCCGGTGACGAGCCTGAAGGTGGCCATGCCGTCCATCCAGGTGGTGCCCGCGGACGCGTCCGTGCGTCAGGGCTACGAGCTGGTCCAGCGCGAATTCGGCCCGGGTGCGCCCGGCATGCTGCAAATCGTGGCCCCCGCCTCCGACGGCGCGGACGTGCAGCGAATCGCGGCCTCGGACAATCGGATTGCGATGGTCACCCCGCCGCAGCCCGCCGCCGACGACAGCGGCCTGGTCATGCTCCAGGCGACCCCGACGGTCGACCCCTCGGATCCGGCCATGGGCGATATCGTCCATTCGCTGCGCGCCGCGCTCCCCGCGGGTGCGCTGGTCGGCGGGGCGGTCGCGGAGAACCTGGACCTTCAGCAGGCCTTGAACGACTACCTGCCCCTGGTGGTCGGCATCATCCTGGTGCTGGGCTTCCTGCTCCTGCTGGTCGCCTTGCGCGCCCCGTTGATCGCCCTGCTCGGAGCGGGCGTCAGCCTGCTGTCGACCGCGGCGGCGTTCGGTGTGGCGAAGCTGGTCTTCCAGGACGGCCACGGTGCGGGCCTGCTCGGTTTCACGCCGCAGGGCTTCCTGGACGGCTGGGGTCCGGTGTTCTTCTTCGCCATGATCTTCGCCATCGCCATGGACTACACGGTCTTCCTGCTGGCCACGGCGAAGGAGCACTACGAGCGCTCGGGTGATCCGGAGGTGGCCCACATCGACGGCATCGCCCACTCGGGCCGGGTGATCGCGGCCGCCGCGGCGGTCATGGTGGCGGTGTTCTTCACCTTCGCCCTGGCCGATCCGCTGCCGCCGAAGGAGATGGGCATCATTCTCGGTGTCGCCGTCCTGCTGGACGCCGTGCTGATCCGCCTGATCCTGCTGCCGGTGCTGCTGCGCCTGACCGGGCACGCCGCCTGGTGGTCGCCGCGCTGGCTGCGCAAGGTGCTGCCGGACATCAGCTTCGCGCACTGACGGGTGGGGTCGTGGGAAAGGGTGAGCCCTCTCCCATGACCCTTCCATACCCCTAGGGGTATACTGAAGTCATCGGACTCAGGGAAGGAAACCCCAATGATCGGCGACGAAGACAGCATCGCACTGGTCCTCAACCGGCTGCGCCGCGCGCACGGACAGCTTGCGGGCGTCATCTCCATGATCGAGCAGGGCCGCGACTGCAAGGACGTGGTCACCCAGCTCGCCGCGGTCTCTCGCGCTCTCGACCGCGCCGGATTCAAGATCGTCGCCACCGGTCTGCGGGACTGCCTGACCGGGGAGCAGTCCGAGAACTCCGAGCCGATGACAGTCGAGGAACTGGAAAAACTCTTCCTGGCGCTGGCCTGAAGCTCCTTCCGGGCGATCCTTTCCGGTAGATCGCCCAGCGCCGGGAGCGAAAGGAAGTCAAGATGACCGCGATCCGCCACTGGTCCATCGACCGCATCGTGCCGGGCCTGGCCGGCACCGTGGTGCTGCTCAGCCTCGCGCTGGTGCTCGCGTTCTCGCCCTGGTGGCTGCTGCTGACCGCCTTGGTGGCGGCCAACCTGGTGCTCTTCGGGGTCGTCGGCTGGTGTCCGATGACCCTGCTCCTGCAACGCCTGGGCGTGCCCCGAACCGGCAGCCCCGCAACGGATAGGAACTCGTGATGACCCTCGCCCTCTCGGCCACCCTGCGCACCGATTTCGCCGATGCGGTGCAACGCACCCGGAAGGCCCTGTCCGAGCAGGGCTTCGGCGTGCTCACCGAGATCGACGTGACCGCGACCATGAAGCAGAAGCTGGACGCGGACATGGAGGACTACCTCATCCTGGGCGCGTGCAATCCGTCGCTGGCGCACACCGCCCTCGGTGTGGACCGTCAGATCGGCCTGCTGCTGCCGTGCAATGTGGTTGTGCGCGCGGATCGTTCGGACGCCGGCACCATGATCGTGGAGGCCATGAATCCGGAGGTGATGGTGCAGGTCGCGGGTGATCCGGCACTGCAAGAAGTCGCCGACTGCGCCACGGAGCTGCTGAGCGCGGCCATCGCGGCGCTCGGTTGATCCACTGCCCGAACACGATTCGCGCTGCCCCTGTCGGACCCCGCTCATACTCTGGATGAATGGTGTCCGATTCGAAACGGCGAATCGAGGTGGCTGCGGCCGGGTTACTCGCCCGGCACGGCTATCACGGATTCGGGCTGAAGAAGTTGAGCGAGGCGGCGGGGCTGCCGTATGGGTCGATCTACCACCACTTCCCGGGCGGCAAGGAGGAGATCGCCGTCTCGGCCATCACCGGCACGGGCGTGCTGGTGGGGCGCATGATCCGGCAGGCCCCGGGCGATGTGTTCGGCACCGCGGCAACGCTGTTCGACTTCATGGCCACGAAACTGGCCGAGACCGACTGGGCCGCGGGCTGCCCGGTCGGGACCCCCGCCCTGGACGGCGGCAGTGATGTCGACTCGGTCCGCACCGCGTGCGTGTCGGCCTTCGACGCCATGACACACGGTTTCGCCGAACTGCTCACCGAGCTGGGCGTGGCGCCGGGGGAGGCGCGTGATCTGGCCACTACGGTGGTCGCGGCCTACGAGGGCGCGACCGTCCTGGCCCGGGTGCGCCGCACCGATGAGCCGCTGCACACGGTTTCGGTGGCCATGGCCCGGTTGATCCGGCTGAGTCTCGCGGAAGTCGCTGCTGCCGAGGTGAATTCATCCTAGGGGGGTTGACTGGAAAGAACGTTCTAGCGACGATCGATGCATGAAGCGACTCGTGCTCGACGGCCCGCACGCACTGCGCTGGGAAGACGCCGCCGAACCCACCCTCGATGCCCCTGACCAGGCGCTGGTCCGCCCCATCGCCGTGGCCACCTGCGATATCGACCCCGCGATCCTGCAGGGCCGGTTCCCGCTGGCGGGCCCCTACCCCTTCGGCCATGAAGGGGTGGCCGAGGTGGTGGCCGTCGGCGACGACGTCACCACCGTCCGCCCTGGCGACAAGGTGGTGGTCCCGTTCCAGATCTCCTGTGGCGTCTGCGATTCCTGCCGCCGCGGCCATACCGGCAACTGCACCACCCACCCGTTCATGTCGAGCTACGGCCTCGGCCCGATGGGCGGGCTGAGCTGGGGCGGGCTGTGGTCGGACCTGGTCGCCGTCCCGCATGCCGACGCCATGCTGGTCCCGCTGCCCGCCGGAGTGGATCCGGCGGCGGTCGCCAGTGCCAGCGACAATATCGCCGACGCCTACCGATCGGTCGCCCCGCAACTCGCCGCCCGCCCCGGCGCCGAAGTCCTGGTCCTGAGCGGTCCGGCCGCACCGTCCATCGGCCTGTATGCGGCCGGTCTCGCGGTGGCGCTCGGCTCCGCCCGGGCCGTCTACCTCGACACCGACCCCGAAAGGCTCGCCATCGCAGCCGAACTCGGCGCGGAGCCCGTCGAGGGCAGGCCGACCGACCGGGTCGGCCGGTTCCCGGTCACCGTCGAAGCCGCGGGCGGCTCCGAAGCCCTGGTGGCCGCCATCCGTGCCACGGCCAATGATGGCTTCTGCACCAGTGTCAGCGTCCAGACCCAGGATGTCGCCCTGCCCATGCTCGAAATGTATTCGCGCTGCTGCACTTTCCACACCGGCCGGGCGCACGCTCGCCCGTCGATCCCGCACATTCTGGATCTGGTGGCGGCCGGGCGTTTCGATCCGAGTGTGGTGACCACCCGCACCGTGGCCTGGGAGGATTCGATCGACGCGCTGCTCGAGGCGCCGGTCAAACTCGTCGCTACGCGCTGAAGCCGGGTATCGAGAGTGGTAGTCGCGCCAGCGTTTCCGGGTCGGCGAGCACGTCGATCCGGACGATGCGATCGCCCTCGACGGTGAAGGCCATGACCGCCGGTGGCCCGTCGCGGCCGGCCACCGGCTCGGTACACCATTGGTGATCCGCCGGGGCCCGGCCGCCGATGAGGTGGCCCGGGTGATCGCCGAAATGTGACCGCCGGCCCGATTCACGGTGTGGCAATGATGCGGCAATCTTGGCTGTCCGATTTCGGTAGAGTGCGTCGGTGGCCTCCGGTCATGCTCGGTCTCGACACTGCGAACGGAGCGATCATGGGTCGGAATTCGGTCGCCAGTCAGTTGGTCGACGCCCTCGTCGCCGCCGGGGTTCAACGGGTGTATGGACTGGTGGGGGATAGTTTGAACCCCTTCGTCGACGCGGTGCGCCGGACCGAGGGCATCGACTGGGTGCACTGCCACCACGAGGAGAGCGCCGCCTTCGCGGCCGGCGCGGAATCGGTGCTCACCGGCCGGCTCGCGGTCTGCGCGGCCAGTTGCGGACCCGGAAACACCCACCTGATCCAGGGGCTCTACGACGCACATCGCAATGGCGCCTCGGTGCTGGCTATTGCCTCGCACATTCCCAGCCGTGAGATCGGCACCGGCTTCTTCCAGGAAACCCACCCCGAGCGACTCTTCGTGGAGTGCAGCCACTTCTGTGAGATGGTCGGCACCCCCGAGCAGATGCCGCGGCTCGCCTACATCGCCATGCAGACCGCACTCGGCCGGCACGGCGTCTCTGTGCTGGTGGTCCCCGGTGATGTGCTCAGCGCGGACGCCGAGAACCGCGGCTGGCAGTCGGATCTGGTGGCCGAAGCGCCGACCGTGGTCCCGCCCGCCGCCCAGGTGGACCGCCTCGCGGAGGCCCTCAACGACGCCGACACGGTGGCCCTGTTCGCGGGCGCGGGCGTGCGCGGCGCACACGCCCAGGTCATGAGCCTGGCCGAACGACTGCACGCCCCGATCGGCCACGCGCTCGGCGGCAAGGAATGGATCCAGTTCGACAACCCGTACGACGTCGGCATGAGCGGCCTGCTCGGCTACGGCGCCGCCTATGAGGCCACCCACGAAGCCGACCTGCTGCTGTTGCTCGGCACCGACTTCCCCTACGACACCTTCCTGCCGCAGAACGGCCGGATCGCCCAGATCGACCACGACCCGTCCCGCATCGGGCGCCGCGCCGCGGTCGATATCGCCGTCAATGGCGACGTGGCCGCCACCATCGACGCCGTTCTGCCGCTGCTGCACCAGAATCCGAGCCGCGCCTTCCTCGACGACATGCTCCGCCGGCACGCCTCCGCGCTGGAGAACGTGGTGGACGCCTACACCCGCGATATCGACCACCACACGCCCATCCACCCCGAGTACGTCGCCTCGCTCATCGACGAAATCGCCGACGACGACGCGGTTTTCACCGTCGACACCGGCATGTGCAATGTCTGGGCGGCGCGGTACGTCACCCCGAACGGCCGCCGACGCATCATCGGCTCGTGGCGGCACGGCACCATGGCCAACGCCGTCCCGCACGCCATCGGCGCCCAGACGGCCTACCCTGGCCGGCAGGTGATCTCGTTGTCGGGAGACGGCGGTCTGGCCATGCTCATGGGCGAGCTGCTCACCGTCTGGCGGCACCGGCTGCCGGTGAAGATCGTGGTCTTCAACAACTCCACGCTCGGCATGGTCAAGCTGGAGATGATGGTCGACGGCATGCCCGACTTCGGCACCGACCAGGAGCCGGTGAACTACGCCGATATCGCGGCGGCCGTGGGCATTCCGTCGCTGCGGGTGACCGACCCGGCCGAGGCGCGGGCCGTGCTGGCCAAGGCGTTCGCCGAGCCCGGGCCGATGCTGGTGGACATGGTCACCGACCCCAATGCTCTGTCCCTCCCGCCCCGGATCGACGCCGCGCAGGTCAAGGGTTTCGCCCTGGCCGCGGGCAAGATCGTGCTGGCCGGCGGCGTCGGCCGCATGCTCGACATGGCCCGCAGCAACCTGCGCAATATTCCGCGCCCGTAGCGGGTCGCGAATTCCCGCTGCTGGACCCCGACGGAAACCGGTCGGCCTGCTTCTGGAAGAAATAGGGGCATGGCTGTTCGACCGATCCTCATCGCCGGTGACCCCAGACTGTCCACCCCGGCCGTGCCCGTCACCGAATTCGACGCGGAGCTGGCCGCTTTCGTCGAGGACCTGTTCGAGACGAACACCGCGGCCCGGGGCGCGGGCCTGGCCGCCAATCAGATCGGCGATCCCCGTGCGGTTTTCGTGTACGACCTGATGACCGCCGACGGCCGCCGGCGCGGGTACGTCATCAATCCGAGCATCGAGACCTCCGAGATCCCGGAGACCATGCCCCACCCTGACGACGACGCCGAGGGCTGCCTCTCGGTGCCCGGCGAGTGGTTCCCGACCGGGCGTGCCGACTGGGCCGAGGTATCGGGCGTCGACATCCACAACCAGCCGGTCATCGTCTCCGGCACCGGCTACCTGGCCCGCTGCCTGCAGCACGAGACCGACCACCTACTCGGACATCTGTACCTGGACCGCCTCATCGGCCGTAATCAGCGCGCCGCCAAGAAGATGATCAAGGCCAACGGCTGGACCGAAGCGGGCTGCTCCTGGCTGCCCGGCCAGGACGCCGACCCGTTCCACGACTAGATCCTGGTCTCCGACCGGGTGTATGCATCGGCCTCGACACCCAGGGGCGATCCCGGTGATCGCCGACAGCGCGAATCCGGCCAGGGCAGTAGGGAATACGCGCGCGGCCGAGCGCACGGGCCGGATGGTCGGCGAAGCGTGAACCAGGCAGCGAAGACGACGACGTAGCGACTCACCCCCAGGCGATCAGGGTGAAATTGGCGAGATCGAACCGCCGGGCGCGACGAACCCGATCATGCGATGGCCACGCGCCGTCTGTGGCGCGGATCCGCCCGGAGGGCCGGCCCGCCCGCGTGCACAGGCTATTCAGCACCGCGACGACCGCGAAGACAGCGTTGTCCGGCGCCACGACCGAGAGGGACCACTCGGACGCGCCGAATCGAACCCTGTTGCGCCGCAGGAGTAAATAGGGGCTCGCGGTCGGGGAATCCTGTCACTACGGTCGGGCGGGCAATCTAAACCCGGGACCATGGGGGTGCGCATGCCGTTGCCGGCCATCGATCAGGCGGCGGCCGCGAATCAGGCTGCGCCGCAGCGGCACTCGATTCCCCTGGTCGTGGTGTGGCCGGTAGCGGTGCTGGGCGCGCTGGCCGGGGCGTATTGGCTCCACCTGGCGATCGTGGCACCGCGGATGGCGCTGCACCTGGTCGACCTCGATGCCTATCGGATTGCGGCGGATCGGGTGGTGCACGGTGTTTCGGTGTACGACACACCGCTGCACGGCCATACGCGCGGGGTCTGGGAGTTCGTCTACACACCGTTCGCGGCACTGATGTTCGTGCCCCTGGCGGCGCTGCACGGAGCGGTGTTCACCTGGGTCGGCGGGCTCGCGAATTTCCTCCTGCTCACCGGATCGGTGTGGGCAGCCCTGTCGGTGCTGGGCTATCGCCGCGACCGTCGCATGCTGATCGTGGGACCGACCGCTGCCGGGCTGCTGCTGTTGTGCGAGCCGATCCGCGAGACCATGGCGTTCGGCCAGATCAACATGTTGCTGCTGCTCCTGGTCCTGGCCGATATGGCCTTGCCCGATTCGTCACCCGTGAAAGGCGTACTGACCGGCATCGCGGCCGGCATCAAGCTGACTCCGGCGTTCTTCATTCTCTACCTGCTGGTGACCCGGCGATTCCGGGCCGCCGCCACCGCGACCGGCGCTCTGGTGACCACGATGGTGATCGGTCTGGCTGTGCTGCCGAAGGATTCACTGACCTTCTGGAGCGGCGGGTTCGCCGACCCCTCCCGCGTCGGCGCCCCCGAGAACCCGGACAACGAATCGCTGCGCGGCATGCTCGCCCGCTCGTTGGGTTCGGGTGGCGGCATCCAATTACTGTGGCTCGCAGCAGCTCTCGTCATCACCGCCGTCTGCCTTGGGCTGGCCCGCCGTCTCTCCGGAACCGGCCGTGAACTTCCCGCCGTGGTCCTGTGCGGCCTGACCAGCACCGTCGTCTCCCCGTACAGCTGGATCCATCACTGGGTTTGGCTCGCGCCCCTGCTGATCTACCTGGCCCACCTGGCGAATCGCCACCGCTCCGCTCCCACCGTCGCGGGCCTGCTCGCCGTCTTCCTCGTCTGTTCAGGCGGTATGTTCATCCTGTTCGGCGTCCACCGCGAGAGTGTCTTCGACTTCCCGAACCGGGGCCCTGTGGCCCTCTTCGACCACAATGCCTTCATCTGGCTCGCCCTGGCCCTGTTCGCTGTCACCGCCGTCGCTCTCCGGCGAAATACTCCGGCGGCGAGCGACGGGCCGGCATAGAGGTCGGCCGATGTTCTTCAGCGCGTGACGGATTCGCGTGCTTCCATCGCAGCACCGGTCAGCTCGATCGAGCGCACCCGGTCGTCGACGTTCTGGGCGTGATGCGCCGTGATGAGTTCGTCGGCCTGGATGCCGGCCGCGAAATCCTCCAGGTACGCCACGACGTCGGCGGGTGTGCCGACGGCCGTGTACGTGGTCATCCTGGCCAGGTGACGGCCATTGGGCGAGGCCAGGAAAGCGTCGATCTCCTCGTCGGAGAAGTCCATGCCCGCCGCGCCGCGCTTGATGAACGCGCGGGTGCGCGCCCGGTAGGAAATGGTCTTCTGCTCCTCGGCCTGCGCGCGATCCTCGGCCGCGAACACATTGACCCCGGCCATGACATACGGCTCGGCCAGTTGCTCGGAGGGCCGGAACAGGTCGCGGTATTCGCGGACGGCCTCGTGCAGGGAGTCGGGCGCGAAGTGCGAGGCGAAGGCGTAGGGCAGGCCCAGGTGCGCGGCCAGCTGCGCGCCGAACAGCGACGACCCCAGAATATAGAGCGGCACAACGCTTTCGGCGCGCGGCACCGCCTGAATGCCCGGAATCCGCGAGTTCCCGGTCAGGTACCCCTGCAACTCCAGCACGTCCTGCGGGAAGGTGTCCGCCGAGGACGGGTTACGCCGCAGCGCCCGCATGGTTTCCTGATCGCTGCCCGGCGCGCGACCCAGCCCGAGGTCGATGCGACCCGGGTACAGCGATTCGAGGGTGCCGAACTGCTCGGCGATCACCAGCGGCGAGTGGTTCGGCAGCATGATTCCGCCCGCGCCGAGCCGGATGGTCTCGGTATGCCCGGCCACGTGGCCGATGAGCACGCTGGTCGCGCTGGACGCGATCGACTTCATATTGTGGTGCTCGGCGTACCAGACCCGCCGGTACCCGCTGCGTTCCGCCGCCTGCGCCAACGCGACGCTGTTCTGGAAGCTGTCACGCGCGGTCTGACCGGGCGCGATCACCGCCAGGTCGAGGAGGGACAGTGCGATGGGCATGCTGGCACCGGCTTTCGAGTTTGTCGTGTTCTGGACGGCGGGCGCTGTTGTACCCGCACCCCAGTGATAATTCGATTGTCATCGAACTTATGCCCGCGCCGCACTGAGCCGCCATCGGGCGACCGGTCGGCTACCGGAATTTCTCCACATGCTCCGCGGCCCAGTCCCGGACGTCCCGCGCCGGCCGCCCGGTGAGGTCGGCCACCGTCGTCGTGACCAGATCCGAGCGTGGCCGGAATTCGGCCATCGACAGCAGTGATTCGATCAGCCGCGCCGGCAGTCCGCCCCCGGTCATCGATTCCCGCGCCGCCTCCAGCGGCAACGCCTCGAACCGCAGCGAACGACCCAGCACCTCGCCGATCGCCGCGACCTGATCCGCCCGCCCGACCACCCGCGGCCCGGTCACCAGGTATTTCCGCCAGGTATGCGAGTGATCGGTGAGCAGTCGTGCCGCCACGGCCGCGATATCGCCCTCGTGCACCACCGCGCTCGGCGCGACCTCGGTCCCGCGCACCACGTCACCGGCGCGAATCTGCCCCGCCCAGCCCAGCGCGTTGGAGGCGAGGGTGTCCGCGCGCAGCACGGTCCACGGCAGCCCCGAGGCCTCGATGAGCGCCTCCATCTCGGCATGCAACTGTGGAATCAGATCCGATTGCGGCCCTTGGTCGTTCACTGTCGTGGACGACAGATACACGACGCGCTGGGCGTGCCCGGCGAGTACCTTCAGTACCTGCGCCGCGCCCTCCGTCCCATGGAACGGCCACACCAGGAACACCGAGTCGACCCCGTCCGCGGCCGCGGCCAGGGATTCCGGCTCGGCCAGATCCCCGCCCACCACCTCGACTCCGGGCGGCAGGCCGGCGGTCTCCGGATCGCGAGCCAGCGCTCGTGTCCGGACCCCTGCCGCGACCAGTTGGGCAACTACCTGCCGGCCGACGTTTCCCGTCGCACCCACCACGAGCACACTGTTCACGTCTTCGGAAACCCACCGTGACCGGGTCGAATTTCCTAAATGCCCGGATATATATGGTGGTCCGAATCACACCCGAACCCATCGCCCCAGGTCGCGAAGATCAGGTCAGGTGACCCTTACTGGAACGTGGGACGGAATTCCGTCACACTGATGTTGTGAAAACCGTGGGTTTGCGGAACGCGGAACAGGCCGGGCACCAACACGAGGGTGCCCGGTCCGTTGTCGTGCCCGTGCCGGCGGGTGAGGGCCATACCCGGGAAGCCGTCATCAAGCTGCTGTTGGAGGAGGGCCCGATCACCGCGACCGCCATCGGCGAACGCCTGGGCCTGAGCCCGGCGGGCGTGCGCCGGCACCTGGACGCGCTCATCGAATCGGGCGAGGCCCGCGCGATGCAGTCGGCGCCCTGGCAGCAGAAGGGCCGTGGTCGTCCCGCCAAGCAGTTCCAGCTGACGGCCACCGGCCGTGGCCGCCTCGGGCACGCCTACGATGACCTCGCCGGAGCCGCCATGCGGCAGCTGCGGGAGATCGGCGGGGATAAGGCCATCGCCGAGTTCGCGCGCAAGCGGGTGGCGACCATCGTGTCCGGGGTCGACGAGCTCGCCGGGCACACCCCGGCCGAGACCGAGGCCAAGGCGGAGGAGATCGCGGACGCGTTCACCGACGCCGGATTCGCGGCCTCGACCCGGAAGGTCGGTGCGGGCGTCCAGATCTGCCAGCACCACTGCCCGGTCTCGCATGTCGCCGAGGAGTTCCCGGAGCTGTGCGCGGCCGAGCTCGAAGCCTTCCGGGAGATTCTCGGTACGCACGTGCAGCGCCTGGCGACCATCGCCAATGGCGACTGCGCCTGCACCACGCATGTACCGCTCGTCGCAGTGCCCCCCATATCGAATACCGCTCAAAAGAATTCCGCATCGACCCCCGTTGCGCAGCCCGCAACGACTTCTACAGATGACTCCGGAAGGAGTGCCGAATGACGACGACCACCGACCAGGTGCAGCCGCTGTCCCAGGAAGAGACCATCGCGTCCCTGGGTACCTACGAGTACGGCTGGGCCGACAAGGATGTCGCCGGTGCCAGTGCCAAGCGCGGCCTGTCCGAGGACGTCGTACGCGACATCTCGGCGAAGAAGAACGAGCCCGAATGGATGCTCGACTTCCGTCTCAAGGCACTGCGCATCTTCGACAAGAAGCCCATGCCGAGCTGGGGCTCCAACCTCGGGGGCATCGACTTCGACAACATCAAATACTTCGTGCGCTCGAGCGAGAAGCAGGCCGCGTCCTGGGAAGAGCTGCCCGAGGACATCAAGAACACCTACGACAAGCTGGGCATCCCGGAGGCGGAGAAGCAGCGGCTGGTCGCGGGTGTCGCCGCGCAGTACGAGTCCGAGGTCGTCTACCACTCCATCCGTGAGGACCTGGAAAAGCAGGGCGTCATCTTCCTCGACACCGACACCGGTCTCAAGGAGCACCCGGAGATCTTCCAGAAGTACTTCGGCTCGGTCATCCCGTCGGGTGACAACAAGTTCTCCGCGCTGAATTCGGCGGTGTGGTCGGGTGGTTCGTTCATCTACGTGCCGCCGGGCGTGCACGTGGACATCCCGCTGCAGGCGTACTTCCGGATCAACACCGAGAACATGGGTCAGTTCGAGCGGACGCTGATCATCGTCGACGAGGACGCCTACGTCCACTACGTCGAGGGCTGCACCGCGCCGATCTACTCCTCGGATTCGCTGCACTCCGCGGTGGTCGAGATCATCGTGAAGAAGGGCGGCCGCTGCCGCTACACCACCATCCAGAACTGGTCGAACAACGTCTACAACCTGGTGACCAAGCGCGCCAAGGCCGAGGCGGGCGCGACCATGGAGTGGGTCGACGGCAATATCGGCTCCAAGGTGACGATGAAGTACCCGGCCGTGTGGATGACCGGTGAGTACGCCAAGGGCGAGGTGCTCTCCATCGCGTTCGCCGGTCCGGACCAGCACCAGGACACCGGCGCGAAGATGCTGCACCTGGCGCCGCACACCTCCTCGACCATCATCTCCAAGTCGGTGGCGCGCGGCGGCGGTCGTGCCTCCTACCGCGGCCTGGTTCAGGTGAACAAGGGTGCGCACGGCTCGAAGTCGACCGTGAAGTGCGATGCGCTGCTGGTGGACAACGTCTCTCGCTCCGACACCTACCCTTACGTCGACATCCGCGAGGACGACGTGACGATGGGCCACGAGGCCACGGTGTCGAAGGTGTCCGAGGACCAGCTGTTCTACCTGATGAGCCGCGGCCTCACCGAGGACGAGGCCATGGCCATGATCGTGCGCGGCTTCGTCGAGCCGATCGCCAAGGAGCTCCCGATGGAGTACGCCCTGGAGCTGAACCGCCTGATCGAACTGCAGATGGAAGGAGCCGTCGGCTGATGACGGTCGAGAATGTTGCCGTTGCCGCCGAGGGCCGTGCGCCCGCCGTCAACAAGGGTGAGGTTTTTGCGTCCTTCGACGTGGACGCCTTCGAGGTGCCGTCCGCGCATGACGAGGCGTGGCGCTTCACCCCGTTGCGTCGCCTGCGTGGCCTGCACGACGGCACCGCCGTTCCGGACGGCCGGGCCGTCGTCGAGGCGAACGCTGTCGAGGGCGTGACGGTGGAGACCGTCGGCCGTGACGACGCTCGCCTGGGTGTCGCCGGTACCCCCACCGATCGCGTTGCCGCGCAGGCGTACTCGGGTTTCGAGCAGGCGACCATCGTGTCGATCGGCGCGGAAACCGAAGTGGCCGAAGCGGTCGTCGTCACCGTCACCGGTCCGGGAGAGGGCAAGACCGCCTACGGGCACACCCAGATCCGACTGGGCAACTTCGCGCACGCGAACGTGGTCCTCGACCAGCGCGGCAGCGGAACCTACGCGGAGAACGTGGAATTCGTGCTCGGCGACAGCGCCAAGCTGAATGTCATCGTCATTCAGGACTGGGCCGACGACGCCGTGCACGCGACCGCGCACCACGGCAAGCTGGGCCGGGACGCCACCCTGCGGCACACCAATGTCACCCTCGGTGGCGATCTGGTGCGCCTGACCGCGACTGTCCGCTACGACGGTCCGGGCGGCGACGCCGAGCTGCTCGGCGTGTACTTCGCCGATGACGGCCAGCACTTCGAACAGCGCCTGCTGATCGATCACGGGGTGCCCCACTGCAAGTCGAACGTGCTGTACAAGGGTGCGCTGCAGGGCGATCCGTCCTCCAGCAAGCCGGACGCGCGCACCGTGTGGGTGGGCGACGTGCTCATTCGCGCGGCGGCCGAGGGCACCGACACCTACGAGGCCAACCGCAACCTGGTCCTCACCGATGGCGCGCGCGCCGACTCGGTGCCGAACCTGGAGATCGAGACCGGCGAGATCGTCGGCGCCGGACATGCTTCGGCCACTGGGCGTTTCGATGACGAGCAGCTGTTCTACCTGCGCTCGCGCGGTATCACCGAGGAGGCGGCGCGGCGTCTGGTCGTGCGCGGCTTCTTCTTCGAGATCATTCAGAAGATCACGGTCCCCGAGGTCCGGGAGCGGCTGGAGGCGGCCATCGAGGCCGAGCTCGCCGCTGTCGGCGCCTGACACCAACTTCCCATCCCCGCAAAGGAATTCGAATTCGATGACCACCCTGGAAATCAACGACCTGCACGTCGAGGTCGCCAACTCGGACGAGAACGCCGAGCCCATCAAGATCCTCAAGGGCGTCAACCTGACCGTGAAGTCCGGTGAGACCCACGCGATCATGGGCCCCAACGGCTCCGGCAAGTCGAC
Organism: Nocardia sp. NPDC004123; assembly: GCF_053603795.1. Classification (NCBI taxonomy): domain Bacteria; kingdom Bacillati; phylum Actinomycetota; class Actinomycetes; order Mycobacteriales; family Nocardiaceae; genus Nocardia; species Nocardia sp. NPDC004123. The sequence goes on along the minus strand of NZ_JBSGGG010000019.1, from coordinate 62,581 downwards.
CCTGTCCTACGCCATCGCCGGGCACCCCAAGTACACCGTCACCCAGGGCACCATCACCCTCGACGGCGAGAACGTGCTGGAGATGTCGGTCGACGAGCGGGCGCGGGCGGGCCTGTTCCTGGCCATGCAGTACCCCGTCGAGGTCCCGGGCGTCTCGGTCTCGAACTTCCTGCGCACCGCCGCCACCGCCGTCCGCGGCGAGGCCCCCAAGCTGCGCACCTGGGTGAAGGAAGTCAAGGAGGGCATGTCCGAGCTGGACATCGATCCGGCCTTCGGCGATCGCTCGGTCAACGAGGGTTTCTCCGGCGGTGAGAAGAAGCGCCAGGAGATCCTGCAGCTGAGCCTGCTCAAGCCGAAGATCGCCATCCTCGACGAGACCGACTCGGGTCTGGACGTAGACGCGCTGCGGATTGTTTCCGAGGGTGTGAACCGTTACAAGGAGCGGGAGACCGGCGGCATCCTGCTGATCACCCACTACACCCGCATCCTGCGCTACATCCAGCCGGACTTCGTTCACGTGTTCGTGGGCGGTCGCATCGTGGCCGAGGGCGGCTCCGAGCTGGCCGAGGAGCTCGATGCCAACGGCTACGTGCGCTTCACCTCATCCGCGGCGAGCCGCGAATCAGATTCTGTCGTAGGAGCCTAAATGACCAGCACCGTGGGGACTCTCGACATCGCCAGGATCCGGGCCGACTTCCCGATCCTGAGCCGGACCGTGCGCGACGGAAAACCGTTGGCGTACTTGGATTCCGGTGCGACGTCGCAACGTCCGCTGCAGGTGCTCGACGCCGAGCGGGAATTCCTGCTCGAACACAACGCGGCCGTGCATCGCAGCGCGCATCAGCTCGCCGAGGAGGCCAATGAGGCCTACGAGGCGGCGCGCGCGGCGATCGCGGCGTTCGTCGGCGTCGGCGCGGACGAGATCGTGTACACCAAGAACGCGACCGAGTCGCTGAACGTGGTGGCCTACGCCTTCTCCGACGACCGATTCCCGTACCGCGTCGGGCCCGGCGACGAGATCGTCATCACCGAGCTCGAACATCACGCGAATCTCGTGCCGTGGCAGGAGCTCGCACGCCGGACCGGTGCGACGCTGAAGTGGTACGGCATCACCGACGAGGGTCGCATCGACCTGGACTCGCTGGAGCTGTCGCCGGCCACCAAGGTGGTCGCCTTCACCCACCAGTCGAACGTGACCGGCGCGGTCGCGGATGTCACCGAATTGGTGCGCCGCGCAAAGGAAGTCGGCGCGATCGTGGTGCTGGACGCCTGCCAGTCGGTGCCGCACATGCCGGTGGACTTCAAGGCGCTGGGCGTCGACTTCGCCGCCTTCTCCGGCCACAAGATGCTGGGCCCCTCGGGTGTCGGCATCCTGTACGGCCGCCGTGAGCTGCTCGAGGACACCCCGCCGTTCATCACCGGTGGTTCCATGATCGAGACCGTGTACATGGATCACTCGACCTTCGCTCCGCCGCCGCTGCGGTTCGAGGCGGGCTCGCAGATGATCTCGCAGGTCGTCGGATTGGGCGCGGCTGTCCGGTATCTGAGCGAAGTCGGCATGGAAGCCGTTGCGGCGCACGAGCACTCGCTCATCGGAGCGGCACTGGAGGGCCTGGGCGAGATCGACGGCGTCCGCATCATCGGCCCGACCGAGAACGTGAACCGCGGCGGCGCGGTGTCGTTCCTGGTGGACGGTGTTCACGCCCACGACGTCGGCCAGATCCTCGACGACCAGGGTGTCGCAGTCCGGGTGGGTCACCACTGCGCGTGGCCGCTGCACCGGCACTTCGGTATCGCCGCGACCGCGCGGGCCTCGTTCGCGGTGTACAACACCCTCGACGAGGTCGATCAGCTGGTGGCCGCGGTGCGGAAGGCCCAGAGCTTCTTCGGAGTTGCATAGAACATGCGCATGGAGCAGATGTACCAGGAAGTCATCCTGGACCACTACAAGCACCCGCACCACCGAGGGCTGCGCGAGCCCTTCGGCGCCGAGGTGCACCACGTCAACCCCACCTGCGGTGACGAGGTGACGCTGCGTGTGCACATCGACGGCAACGGCGACGTCAAGGACGTGTCCTACGACGGCCAGGGTTGCTCGATCAGCCAGGCGTCCACCTCGGTGCTCACCGACCAGGTCATCGGCCTGCCGGTGCAGCAGGCGCTGAAGGTGGTCGAGGCGTTCGACGAGATGGTCACCAGCCGCGGCACCGTCGAGGGCGACGAAGAGGTGATCGGCGACGGCATCGCGTTCGTCGGCGTCTCCAAGTACCCCGCCCGCGTGAAGTGCGCGCTGCTGGGCTGGATGGCGTTCAAGGATGCCGTGGTGCGGATAGCCTCGGCCGAGGAAGCCAAGAAGACGATGGGTAACGGGGAGTAGAGATGAGCGAAACCGACCAGCAGGCCAAGGAACTCACCCCCGAGGAGATCCAGCACCTCGAGGACATGGAGGAGGCGATGCGCGACGTCGTCGACCCCGAGCTCGGCATCAATGTCGTCGACCTCGGCCTGGTCTACGGCATGACCTTCGAGGACGGCATCGCCAAACTCGACATGACCCTGACCTCCCCGGCCTGCCCGTTGACCGACGTCATCGAGGACCAGTCCCGCAACGCCCTCGTGCGCTCCGGCCTCGCCGAAGACCTCCAGATCAACTGGGTCTGGATGCCCCCGTGGGGCCCCGACAAGATCACCGACGACGGCCGCGAACAGCTGCGCGCCCTCGGCTTCACGGTCTAGCGGGACCAGCAATCCGCCTACGATGCGGGCCGATCCGATACGGATCGGCCCGCATCGTCGTTTTCGGCTCGAGTCCATAGTCATTCGGCTGACCGGAACCACTGTGCGATAGTCGGATCCAGCAGGGAGTGATCCCTGACGAGGCCATCGACCTGCCTCCCGCCGCCGGCTTCGACCCGTCGCGCTACCGGGTCGGCCCCGGCCATCCGCCCGCCACATCACCGCCCGCCTCCGCGCTGCGGCATCATGGACGACTGAGTCGTCCGGCTACCGAGCCATGACGCTGAACCGAAAGAATGGTCGGCCCACCGTGTTACGGTCGGCCGACGTTTTCACTGGGGGAGGAAGCCTTGTCCACGGAATCATGCCCCTATGTCGTTGACCTGGAAGGGATTCGGCGATTCGGTTCGTACGGTCCGGAATTCGTGGACGACGCACTTCCCGATCACTGGTCGAGGCCTCGGTCGAGGGGGTAGCGGTCGGCCAGGGCCGTGCGATCGTCGTAGAAGAAGTTGAGGACGAGATCGTCGGCGACTCGGAACAATTCGTCGCGACCCTCGACGGCGGCCACCCAATCCATGGGCAGGGCCTCGAGGCCGTGGATGGCGCCGATGAGGTTGCCTGCCACCGCGCCGGTGGAGTCGGAGTCGCCGGAGTGGTTGACCGACAGCAGGAGCCCGGCGCGAATGTCGCCGGTGCGGTAGGTGTGCAGTGCGCAGTACACGGCGATGGCCAGGCACTCCTCGGCGCACCACCCCGCGCCGATTCGCTCCAGCCGCTCCGGGGTGGGGTCACCCAGGTGCGCGGTGGTGAGGGCGGCGGCCAGGGCGGTGATCGTCTCCGCGCTCGCGGGCATCGGGGCGAGCCGGGAGATGGTGTCCTGCACCGCGATCGGTAGCTCGGTTCCGGACAGGACGCTGTCGATCAAGATGGCGAGGGCACCCGCCGCGAGGTAGCCGGTCGGGTGGCCGTGGGTGAGCTGGGCGCATCGCATGGCGGTATAGAACGCGCGGTCGGCGCCGAATCCGGCCAGCCCGAACGGTGCCGACCGCATCACGGTCCCGCACCCCTTCGACTTCGGATTCACCGGCCCCGGCTCCCCGAACTCCAACGGCGGCACGAACCCCTCGGCCTGCCGCCGCAGCCCGGTCAGGCAGGCATTGCCCGGAGACCGCATGGCATACAGGAATCGGTGCCCCGCCAGCCACCCGTCCACATCGGCCGCAGGCTTCTCCTGCTGTTGAGTATCCCGCCACCGCAGGTAGGCGCGTCGCAACACCGGCGCGGGGTCCGCACCCGGCGGACAGCGCAGCAGCCCCTCGGCGGTGAACAGCGTCATCTGGGTGTCGTCGGTAATCTGCTGTGGCGCGGCCGGATCCGGGCCGGGCAGGAATCCGGTGACCCCCGCCGCCCCGTACCGCCCCCGGATCTGCTGCAGCGACAGGAACTCGATCGGCCACCCCAGCGCGTCCCCGATCGCCCCACCCAGCAGCGCCCCGCGCACCCGGTCGAACAGCCTCTCGTGATCTTGCACGCCACCCACCCTATGCGCGTCGCCCGCAGAGCTGTCACCATGCGTTGCATCCGTCGCGGGCAGGACCTGGCAACGGCGGCCCGGCAAGCAGGTCCCTGTGGCTCGTATCCCGCTGCCGGACAGCCTTTCCGAGTCGGTAGCCGTCGGTGGTCCTGACCGACGGCAGTGCCGACTACGCCTGCCGCACCGTCCAGATCCTGGGCGCGAAGGCGTGGCCGCGCTTGTTCTGACCGGTGTCGCCGCGGGCGTGGCGCTACCGTGGGAACCGGCGTGGGCGGCTCGCGGCCACGCGTTGGTGCGGAAGCGGAGGGGCCCATGGCATTACGCAGTGCGTTCACCGAGCTGCTCGGGGTGCAGTGTCCGATCGTGTCGGCGCCGATGGGTGGGTCGGCCGGTGGGGCTCTGGCCGCAGCGGTGTCCGAGGGCGGCGGGCTCGGGATGGTCGGGGGTGGCCGTGCCGATGCGGAGTGGGTCGAGCGGGAGCTGCGGATTGTCAGTGAGCGAACCGGAAGGCCTTGGGGGATAGGGTTTCTTGCCTGGGGTGCGTCCCGGTCGGTGGTGGAACTGGCGCTGACGTACCGGCCGCGGGCGGTGATGCTGTCGTTCGGGGATCCGCGGCCCTTCGCCGGGGCGATCCGGGCGGCGGGCGCGGTTTTGATTGTCCAGGTGACCGATATGGCCGAGGCGGAGCGGGCGGTGGCGGTGGGGGCGGATGTGATTGTGGCGCAGGGGACCGAGGGTGGTGGTCATGGTGCGCGGCGGGGGCGTTCGACGTTGAGCTTCGTGCCGGCAGTGGTCGATCAGGTTGCGCCGGTTCCGGTGCTCGCGGCGGGCGGTATTGCGGATGGGCGGGGGCTGGCGGCCGCGTTGACCCTGGGGGCGGCGGGGGCTCTGATCGGTACACGATTCCAGGCCAGCATCGAGACGCTGGCGGATCCCTTCGTCGGCAAGGCCATTGTCGAGGGCCGGGGCGAGAACACCGAGCGCAGTAGCGTGCTGGACATCGTGCGCGATGCGAACTGGCCGCCGGAATACACCGCGCGCACGCTGCCGCACCCGATTCTCGACCAGTGGCGCGGGCGCGAATCCGAGCTCATCGGTGATGAGGATGCCCGGCGGGCGTACCGCACGGCGGTGGCGAGCGGGGAGCTGCCGCCGACCCCGGTGTGGGCGAGCGAGGCGGTCGATCTCATCGACAGTGTGCAACCCGCGGCCGACTTGGTCGGCGCCATCGCCGCCGAGGCCGAGGCGGCACTCGCGCGGGCCGCGGCTGGTCGTTCCAGGGAGTGACACTGCCGGTAGTCGCCGGCAATGACACGGCCGGTAGTTGGCGGGAATGACGCAACCGGTCGCCGCCGGAATGACGCAGCCTGTCGTGACCGGGAGGGACACGGCCGGTCGTGGCCGGGAACAGCCGGTTCGGACCGTAGGATTCTCCGGTGACCTATGACGACTTCGACGGGTTCGAGCATCTCGACACCTCCACATTGCCGGAGCGGCAGCAGCGGATTCTGTGCAGTATTCGCGATTGGGTGCAGCGGCACGGGTATTCGCCGAGCACCCGGGAGATCGGCGATGCGGTCGGACTGAAGTCGGCTTCGTCGGTTTTGCGGCATTTACGCGAATTGGAGGAGCGGGGGTTTCTCAAGCGTAGTGACTCGGTGACCCGGCCCATGGATGTGCGGCTGTTCCTGCGGGCGACCGGGCCGCAGCGGCAGCAGGACGAGAATTCGGTGCCGGTGCCCGTGGTGGGCGATATCGCGGCCGGTACGCCGATTCTGGCCGAGGAGCACACCGACGACGTGTTGTCCCTGCCGCGCGAGCTGGTGGGCCGCGGCACCGTCTTCGGCCTGCGGGTTCGCGGTGACTCCATGGTCGACGCCGCCATCTGTGACGGCGACATCGTGGTGGTGCGCAAGCAGCAGGAGGCGCACACCGGCGAGATCGTGGCCGCCATGATCGACGGCGAGGCCACGGTCAAGGTCTACCGCCGCGCCAATGGGCATGTGTATCTGGAGCCGCGCAATGCGGCCTACCCGGTGATCGATGGCGACCATGCCCAGGTGCTGGGTAAGGTTGTCTCGGTCATGCGCAGGGTCTGAGCGTCTGGCATGATGACGGCCGTTATTACCTTCCATCCCCGGGGAGTATCGAATGTCGTTGCTGCGCAAGGCCGGTGTAGGCCTCGCCGTTACGTCGATGGCCGCGATCGGCACCGTGGCCGCCGGAACCGCCTCCGCGGCGGACAGTGAACCGGTCTTCGTCGCCACCTCCGGTGACCTGTACGGCGCGCTTGCGCTGTCCAAGAGCACCGGAAACGTCGCCTATGCCGTGAACTACGGCAGTTGGGACAGCGCGGACAGCACCGCCGTGGACAAGTGCGGCGGCGGCGATTGCGCGGTCGTCGTGCACTTCGCCAATGCCTGCGGCGCGGTCGCACAGGGCGCCGACACCCGCTTCGGCTGGGCGTGGGCCCCGTCCAAGGTGGAGGCCGAGTCGGCCGCCATCAACGTGCTCGGCAAGAGCGCCCCGGGTTTCCCGGACACGGGGTCGTCCTCGCCGCGCCAGGCCAAGGTCATCCTGTCGGCGTGCACCGACAACGCGAGCTGACCGATCGCGAATCACCCAGGCGCCACACCGGATTCGTCCGGTGTGGCGCTGTTTTGTTTGCCGGACTCCATTTTCCAGCAACACTCCCGGCCGGACGGAGATGATTTCCCGGTGGACGACATCACCTACGAGGACACCCGGTTCGCCATGCACGCGGCGGCCGAACTGCTGATCGCCGGCCCGCAGTACCGCCGATTCGGCAGTATCCGCATGCGTATCGTGCTGGGCGGCTTCACCGGCATCAAGTGGCCGGTGTCGGTGACGGGCACCGATCTGGTGTGGCCACAGGGCCGCATCCGCCTGCACGGCACCTACAGTGACCTCGCTTCGACCGCCGGGTTCGCGGCCGACGCCCCGCCCGCGGGCCTGTATGCCGATGGCACCCGCATGGATCCGGACGAACCCTTCAGCGTCGACGTCGACGCCGCTACCAGGGTGCACGACTGGTTCGCGGTGGGAGACATTGCATTACGGCGCTTCGCCGAGGAACAACCGGTGCTGTGGCCCGAGCACTTCGATCTGTCCGCCGCGGTCGACGAGGTGAATTACGGTGTCTCCCCAGGGGATTGGGACAACCCGCAGCCCTACGCGTATGTCGGGCCGTGGACCCGGCGCCAGGGCGAGTTCTGGAACACGTCCTTCGGGGCGATGCGCCCGCGCGCCGAGGTGGCGACGGTCGAGGGCCTGCTGGAGTTCTTCCGGGAGGGCAGAGCCCGCGCCGCGCAGGACAATTGATGTCAGCGCAGGTGCGCCTTCAGCACATCGCCGCCCTCGGTGCCGAGGATGAAGGTGTGGTCGTCGGACGGGTCGACGGCCACGGAGGTCAGCGGCTGGCCCGACAGCAGCGTGCAGCTGGTGTGGGTGACCGGATCGGCCCGCACGAATTGCCCACTGCCGGTGGCGATGTAGAGCAACCCATCGGCAGCGATCGCCAGATCGTCGGGGAGCAGCGGTGCGGTGAGCGGCGCGGGCGCCAGATCGACGGCGACACCGGCCCGGGCCGGATCGTCGATGGGCAATGCGACGATGCGTGCCGTGGGGCTCTCCAGCAGCGTCACATAGAGGATGTTCCCGGCCGCGGCGATCCCGTCGGCGCCGGATCCCTTGGCCGCCAGCGCGTTCCGGGCCCGCTCGGTCCACTCGGTGTCGAGGGTCCCGTCCGGCCGGATCCGCTCCACGGTGTTGGCGGTGGTGTCGGCGACGAACAGATTCCCGGCCGCATCGAAGACGGCCCCATTGGCCTGGCCGAGCCCGGAGACGAAGACTTCGGGCCGCGGGACGGCCGCGGCGGGATCGAATCGGAGCACGCCGCCCTGCCCGGTGAGCCCGGCGAACGGTGAATTGCCGTATGTCACGTACATCAGCCCGTCCGGGCCGAGCCGGACCGCGCCCGGGCTCGACACCGGCACGCTGACGACGAGGTGACCATCCCGGTCGTACCGTTCCACCGCATTGCGGTAGGTGCGCGCGACCCAGACGTCCCCGGCCGCGTCGAATCCCAGATTCTCCGACCAGTCGCCCACCGGCGTGCGGGTCGGCAGGCCCATCGCCAGCTCGGCGGGGGAGCAGGAAACCGGGGTGGCCGTGCCGGGTACATCGGCGGCGACCGGGCCGGCCATCGCGACGGGTCCGCCCGCGGCGATGGCCAGCACGAGGGCCATGCCCAGTCCGGCGCGTCGTCCCCTGGGATCCGCTTGCGGCGCAGCTACTTCCGATCGCGGCTCCGGCATCGAGGCGTTCCCTTCCCTGGGCGGTGGTCGCGGCCAGCGTATATCGCTTGGTCCAGCCCGGCAATGATCTCTGGGCCGACATTTTCGGAGGTCAGGCGGCCGTTACGACGCGGCGGGATGGGTGGGTAACTGTTCGGTGGAGCGTTCCGCCAGTGCCGCTTCGACATTCGCGATGCCGGCCCGCACTCCGAGCCCGTAGCCGTCCTCGTCGAGGGCGTCGAGCCGGTCGCGGGCGTCGTCGAGGTGGCGCTGGGCGGTGTCGAACGCGCCCAGGCGGCGATAGTTGTCGGCGAGATTCAGGTGTAGCGACGGATAGAAGCCCCGGACACTCAACCCCGCATGGTGGGCCTGGGCCCGCTCGTCGGTCAGCGTGTCGGCGGCATCGAGGGCCCGGATGTCCCAGGTGAGCGCGTCCGCCGCATGCGTCTGGAGGTCGGCCAGGAAGTGGGCGAGCGAGACCCGGTGCAGCGGGTCGCCGCCCGCGCCGATGGTGTCCCACAGCGCGGTCAGCTGCTTTCGCGCCGTCGCCGTATCACCTTGGCGGCCAAGGGTTACGGCGTCGTTGATGGCGGTCATGGTCTCGTCGACGGCGGTCATGCCCGCGACCGTAGCGTCAGGGTCCGACAACTAGCGGGCGGGCCGCCCGTGCCGCCCGTCCCCGGTGATCCGGCCGCGCCGGATGAGATCGCGCTTGGTGCCGGGTCCGAGGGTGACCTGCTCATCGGCCCCGGCCACGGCCTCGTCCGGATTGGGCCGCACGAACAGTGTCACCGTGGTGCCCTCGGTGAACCCGTTCCTGCGCATCATGGACGCCGAGGCCGTGTTGTGGTTCTCCACGTCGGTCACGATGCGGGCCGCGCCGTGCCGGAACAGCAGATCGCAGCACGCGGTCATGAGCCGGCCCGCGACACCGCGCCCCTGCATATCGGGCGCCACGGCGATCCACTCCAGGTATGCCCAGTCCTCGCGCAGCTCGAATTCCATGGAGGCCAGCACGAATCCGACGACCCGATCCGAATCCACCGCCACCCAGCAGGACCGGCCGGCACTGTCGAGGTGCTCGGCCACCGAGGTCAGCGACCACGAGGTGTAGGGCTTGGCCTGGGTGTCGAACACCTGGTAGCCGAGGTCGATGACCTGACGCAGATGCCCGAGTCCCATGGGCACGACGGCGATGTCCGGATGGCTGGATATGTCGGAATCCATGCCCGACAGTTTGCCAGGTGGGTGCTGGCTACCCGGGCGCCCGCCGGGTGGCGAGGCCGCGCGGGTGGCGTGCTATCACGCGCCCTTGCGGGTCTGCTTGGCCGGAGCCTTCTTCGCGGCTTTCTTGGCGGGCTTCTTCTCCGCGGTCGCCTTCGCAGCCTTGGTGGCCTTGGCCGGCGCGGCCGGTGCGGTACCCGCCTTGCGTCCGGAGGCTTCGAGACTGCGCTGCAGGGCCGCGACCAGGTCCACGACCTCGGCATCCATAGCCGGAACCGCTGCCTCGGGCGCCCGGGTGACCTTGCTGGAACCGCTGGCGATCGCCTCGTCGAGCAGCTTCTTCAATTCGATCTGATATTCGTCCACGTACAGACTCGGATCGAAATCGTCGGACAGCGTGTCGACGAGCGTCTCGGCCATCTGCAATTCCTGGGACTTGGGCTCGGTCACGTCCTCGAGCTTGTCGAACGCCACCGCCCGCACCTCGTCCGGCCACAGCAGCGTCTGCAGCACCATTACCCCGTCACGCACCCGCAGCGCGCCGAGCCGGGTCTTCTGGCGCAGGGTGAAATGCACCAGCGCCACCCGGTCCACTCGTTCGAGGGTCTTCGCCAGCAGCACATAGGCTTTCGGCGTGGTCGAATCGGGTTCCAGGTAGTAGCTCTTGTCGAAGAGGATCGGATCGATCTGCTCCGACGGCACGAATTGCAACACTGGAATTTCGTGTTTCTCGGCCGCCGGAAGTTTGGCGAAATCCTCGTCGGTGAGAATCACCCGATCCCCGTCGGGTGATTCGTAGGCCCGGTCGATATCGGAATACTGCACCGGCTGCCCGTCCACCGTGCACAACCGCTCGTAGCGAATGCGCCCGCCATCGGCGGCGTGCACCTGGTGGAACTTGATGTCGTGGTCCTCCGTGGCGGTGTAGACCTTCACGGGGACATTCACCAGTCCGAACGCGATGGAGCCCTTCCATATGGACCGCATTCGGCAAGAGTACGTCGTCCCAGGTCAGCGTTCTACCGCACCGCACCGGGACCTGCGGATTTGCCCTGGTCGTTGGTGGTTGTTGGTGAGCGTCTGACGGCTTGTAGGCGGCTTGGGCTCGCGGGCGCGATGGCAGGTGCCGCTACAACGTGCCGTCCGGCCTGCGTGCTCGCAGGCTCTCGAGAACGGCTCGGAACCCGGACCACTACGTGCGGTCATGCACTGGTTGCGGCTCGAGACACGATGCGCTACATCCGGTACGAAAAATGCGCGACTTCGGCCGTTTCCATCAGCAACAGGAATTCGCGCTGCGCCATATGGATGAGCGCCTCGTGATCGCCGGCCTCGAAATAGACCTCCGGCTCCAGCGCCAGATCCTGCTCGAGGAACGTCTGCATGCCGTAGGCCATGCAGATCGGCGGCAACGCGCCTGTATCGCAGTCCGTGAACAGCTTGTGCAGCTCGGCTTCCTTCGCGAGCACCAGATGCCGTCCGGTCCGCGCCCAGAGATCGGCCAGGCGCACCGCTTGCGTCGCCGGTAGCACGGCTGCGACATAGCCGTTGTCGTCTTCGAGCAGCACGGTTTTCGCGAGGCGATCGCCGGGGATGTGCGCCGCCGCGGCCGTCTGCAGGCTCGTATCGCTATGAGGGTGGTTCACGACTTCGTACCGCGAGGATTTCTGACGCAGGCAATCCTGCAGGGTGGGAGACATGGACATGGCACCCCTCGTCTCAACGTCTCGGGTGAATATTGTGTTTGTGCCGGTGTCGTTCAGCATAGATCGCATTCGCACGTATGGAATCACGTTGCACCCTTTGCCTTCACGTCGGCCCAAGCCTGGCAATCAACCCCGACGCCTGGATTATCGAGGGCGGCCAGCAGCCTTGCTCGAGCCTGCGACCCCGCTCACCCCGAATCTGCCTCGGATCGCGTCGAGCCCTTCGGCCGGAGAATCGAGAGGCGATGAATCGTGTGTGTCGTGTGCGCATTTCTCCTCGAAAGCCAGTCGTGTGCAATTGGCTGTCGTATGGTCTCGGTGACTCGCGGGGAAGCGCGTTGGCAAGGCATCTTACAAATCTGCTTATGGGTAGCTGACCTTGCCTGATTGAAGTGAATTCATATCGGGACGCCTATGTCCATAGGGAATGCTGCGAATGGCACGAATCAGCATATTTTAGCGGGGCTAATGTTTCTGCACCCCGAGCTCGCCCGCTACACCGCCGCCGAACTCATGGCCGCGTGAGCCCGCTGGTACCGCGAGCCGGCATACAACTTCATCGACTGCCTCCGCCGCCACGACCGTCCCTTCGCCGACGTGCAGACCACGTGGCCCTCTACTCCCCGAAAGCCGAAGCAGCATGACCACCACCGAACCCTCCTACCCTGCCCGCCGGCTGATCGCCCTGCCGGTGTCAGCCCTCGGTGTCCGGCGTCGAATTCATGCACTGCAGGCGATCGGCTACAGCTACCGCGACCTCGGCGACCATTCCGGAATCCGACCCGAATCGTTTCGACGCCTCACCGATGTCCCACAAGTGCTGGGACGCAGCGGGTTCCTCATCACCGAGCTCTACGACCAATCCGGTACACCCGGACCGTCTCGCCTGAGCGATCGCCGGTTGTCAGCAGTTGTTGGGTTCGCCATATTTGACGACGGACAGGACCGCGTCGCCCTCGCCGAAAGGGGCTCCCGGGGAGCCAATGTGGCGCGTATCATGAACTGTTGCAAGGAGATTCACCTCTCCTAAGTCATCAACAGGGTCATCGACATGAGCTGCTCCCGACGCAGAAGGGTCCCCCGCCACACTGCGGCCGATATCGCACCCGCCTTACCCAGAATGGTCTGTGCTCCAACACATCTCAAGCCACCGAGCATGTGGCTCGTCCCACACGATCAGCGGTTCGGGGGTGCGGCCTGGACGCGCGGGTGCATCCAGGCCACCCAGCCCCCCACAGGCGTGCCTGCCCAGGTGCGCCGGGGCGCGCGGGTGCCGGTCACCGGTCGGGGATATGCGTGTCGCCGCCGGTGACAAGGGGTGCAGCAGTTCCGCGCGGCAGCCGAGCCCTGGCCTGCACCACACGAGCCGAGCTGACACCGGCGCCGGAGAAAACGCCGGTAAGCAAAGATTGTGAAACACCGGTCGCCGCTACGCATCCCGAACGGTGCCGACAAGCATGGACGGTCATCGATCCGGCAGAGGCGGTCTGTGGCCCGCCCGGCCTCCGGGAGAAGAACCGGGCGGGGGTGCCTGGGTATGCACTCCACAGATGGCCGCCGCGGAGAGGTGACCGAGAAATATCGTTGGCGCGACGGCCCCGATCAGGCCTTTCACCACGCCGCTGCGGAAGTGGTGGCCTGCCTCGAGCCGGGTTGAGACAACGATGGCCGACCGCCCGCGGCGGAAGGTCAGTTGTGCTCGGGCACCGATATTTCCGCTGGTGAGCGGTCGAAGCGGAGTCCGCGCCAGGACGGGTGGCGCAGGCCGGTGGCGGTGCGTTCGCGGTAGGCGACATCGCCGACCAGATGCGGTCGCGCGGCGGACGGGGCTGGCTTCCGGCACGCTGTATCCGATTCTGGCTCGGCTATCCGACGCTGAGTTGCTGGAGACCCGGTGGGAAGGACGGTCCGGCGGCGGGGCGCCCACCTCGGCATCTGTACCGGTTGACCGCCGCGGGTGCGGAAATCGCGGCTGTGAGTCAGCCGAGTTCACCAGGGAGGCCGTGCGGCGGCCGCTGGGGCGGCCGGCGTTGGGGGAGGCGTGATGGCTCAGTGGAATCGGTGGCTGATGCGGCTTTTGCCACCCCGGCGAAAGGAATTCGCCGAGGCTCTGCTGGCGGAAGCGGAGTACCTGCCCGACACCGAACGGACCCGCTGGCGCTCCGGAGTGGTGTGGTTCGTTATTCGAGAGGTGATCATGCGCAGGATGCTCTACCCGATCGGCCTCGTTGCGGCGGCTGCGATCGTGATCGCTACCAACTACTTCGCGACCTCCGACGACTCGTCCCAGGTGGTGGTGCTCGTGCTGATGGTCGCGGCGTTCACGCTCGGGCTCGCGGTGCCACGGCGTGCCTGGCTGTCAGGTGCCGTTCTGGGTTCGACCCTGGCGGTCGCCGTTATGTCGGCGCTGATCGTGGACCCGCGGGCGACCGTGCCGCAGCCGGGCGGATTCGCCGGTGCCGCAACGCTGTTCGGGCTGGTCGTTCCAGCGCTCGCCGGTGCCGGACTGGGTGGCCTCATCGGCCGTCGTCGAGCGGTGTATCCCTGACCGCGAGGTGCGGTCCTCTTACTACACAGGGCGCGCCCGGAAAACGATCAGTCGTTCTCCGGGACTTCGACTTCGGCAGGAGTGCGGTCCAACCTCGGGCCGCGCCAGGAGCAGTGACGCAGTCCGGTCACGGTAGGCGACATCTCGGTCATGACACCGATCGCTGGAACTGCGGGGTCGAGATGTGCTCGGCGCCCATGACGCTGTCCCACCAGGAGGCCAGCGGGCTCGGATCCGGCCAGATGACCTGTTCCTGACGCTGATTGCTGATGGGCCGGACAGTGGTGTCACACATGTGGATCCTCCTGGCGCAGACGACGCTTCTGATGGGGCAGCCACCACTTTGTCGCTGCTGTTCCAAGATCGCGCGGCAAGCAGGCGCACCACAGGAGCCGAAAGTCCGCGCTCGGGCTCCCATACGTCACACAGCTCCATCCGATAGGCGCTGGCGGGCAAGGCGTTCGCCGAGTTCGGGCATGGCACCGACCGGGCTGCCGGCCAAGTCGGACAGGCTCCATCGCAGTACCGATTCCACCTGCCGGCGCGGTGTGGTGCTCTCGAACTCGACGCACAACCGTGCGACGGTCCGCTCGAATATTCCGGCATCGATCGTCCGCGTCGGCTCCAGCTCACCAATCATGATCACGGTTCCAAGGCTGCTGGGCGCACCCACCCCCGCAGCAGAGTCGAAGGACTCCACACCACCTGCCTTGGCCACCACGCGCGAATGACAGCCGATATGGCGTAATTCCATGGTAGGTGGGGTTTTGCGGTTGGGCTGTGTGTCCGAGCGGTTCGTGCTCGACGTGTCTGTGGCGCACCCGCCGAGGGACAGCCCAGGTTTGATCGGACGCCGACGGGTGGTGACCTGGAGACGGTGTGGACCAACGGGATACGGCAGACGGGTGTTGTCGTCGCCGAATGTGCCGGTGCGGCCGAGGGTGTCGGTGCCCGGCTTCCCCTCCGCGGCGATCATTGCCACCGGACACTGCTGCGCGGCGGCAGGGCGCTGGTTCCCGATACGAGGTGTTCACCCAGGATTGATTCGCGCGGCTCAGCAGCAAAGGGGCCTTGGTGTGCCGACCAGGTGTCCGGTCGAGGAAAGGGGTGCTGCCGTCATGTCAGGTTCGACAGACGCTGGCAATGACCACGGTTACACCGGCGCCGGCGGTGGCACGATTCGGGAGACGTTGTCACAGCTGCGATTGCGGGAATTGCTCGCCGAGGTGCGTGACCGCATCGAGCAGATCATCGACGCCCGCGACCGGGTCGACGGCCTGGTCGAGGCGATGCTCGCCGTGACCGCCGGCCTGGATCTCGAGGACACCCTGCGCCGGATCGTGCGCACCGCGATCACGCTGGTGGATGCCCACTACGGCGCGCTGGGGGTACGCGGCCCTGACGGGCAGCTGGCCCGGTTCATCCACGAAGGCATCGACGCCGACACCGCCGAGGCCATCGGGCACCTGCCCGAAGGCAGAGGCGTGCTCGGGTTGCTGTTCGCCCAACCCAAGGCGATCCGCCTGGACAATCTGGCCGATCACCCGGACTCGGTGGGATTCCCGCCCGGGCACCCGCCGATGCGCAGCTTCCTCGGCATGCCGGTGCGCATCCGCGGGGAGATCTTCGGCAACCTGTATCTGACCGAGAAGGCCAACGCGATGCCGTTCACCGAGGACGATGAGGTCGTCGTCGCCGCGCTGGCGGCCGCGGCCGGTGTCGCGATCGACAACGCCCGCCTCTACGAGACCGCGCAGGCCCGGCAGGCGTGGATCGCGGCCACCCGCGACCTCACCACCGCCTTCCTGGCCACCACCACCCCCGACACCGTGCTCGGACAGGTCGTCGACCGGGTCCGTACCCTGTCCGACTCCCAGTACGCGTGGCTGGCTGTCCTGCCCGACCCGGACCTGCCCGCCGGCGAGGCCACCGAACTGGCCATCGCCGAATGGTCCGGGCCCGGCCACACCCACCGCGGCGAGCAGATCCCGATCACGGGCACGATCCTGGCCCGAGCACTGGCCTCGGCGACACCACTTCACCTGGACACCACAGACAATGCCGAGCCACTGCCGATCGGAGCAGGCCCCGCGCTGGTGCTGCCGCTGCACACCGGCGAGGCCACCCTCGGGCTGCTCGTGGTCCAGCGCGGCGATACCCGGCCCTACCCCCGCGAGACCGCGGAACTGACCGAAGCGTTCGCCGGCCAAGCCGCACTGGCCATGCAACTGGCCGCAGCCCAACAGCGCATGCGCGAGCTGGACGTGCTCGCCGACCGCGACCGCATAGCCCGCAACCTGCACGACCACGTCCTGCAACGGTTGTTCGCGATCGGCATGGCCGCCCAGGGCACCGCCGCCCGCACCCGCAACACCGAGGTTCGCCAACGCCTCAGCGACCACATCGACGACCTGCAAACCGTCATCACCGAGATCCGCACCTCCGTGTTCGACCTGCACGCCGGTGAGGGACCCACCCGGCTGCGCCAACGCCTCGACGAGATCATCCGCCAGCACACCGCCGACACCAGCCTGCACACCAGCGTCCGCGTCACCGGTCCCCTCGACGTCGTCGACGCGGCACTGGCCGACCACGCCGAAGCCGTCGTCCGTGAAGCGGTCTCCAACGCGGTCCGCCACTCCGGCGCCGACACCCTCACCGTCGAACTCACCGTGAACGACGATCTGGTGATCGTCGTCGAGGACGACGGATGCGGCCTGCCCGACGGGCTGACCCCCAGCGGCCTGACCAACCTCGCCCACCGCGCCGAAACCGCCGGCGGACACTGCGAACTCGGCCCCGCCACCGCTGCCGGCCCCCGCAGGCCCGGCACCCGCGTGCACTGGTCGGCACCGCTGTAAACCCAGGGGCTGCACCGGCCGGAAAAAGCGAGGATGCCGGCATGCGGCGATGGGATACTCGGGCATGGCCGGAGCGAAGGTACTGGTAGTCGGCGCGGGCGTGATCGGCCGTATCTACGCCGCGCGACTGGCCGCCGCCGGCAACGACGTCGATCTCCTGGCGCGGGGAAGGACGCTGGCGAACCTCGCGGGCGGTGCCTTGACGTTGCACACCAACGGCCGATCGACCACCCAGCAGATTTCGCTGCTCGAGGCACCACGCGCGTACTACGACACCGCCTTCGTCACGGTGCGACGCGATCAGATCGACGCCGCACTGGATTTCGTCACGCATGTGCGCTGCGACCACGTCGTCCCACTCTGTAACAACCCGCTCGGCATCGACACACTGCGTGAGCGGATCGGGGCCGAGCGACTGATCGCTGGATTCCCCGGTGTCGGCGGTTATCTCAATTCCGATGAGAGCGTCACCTACCTGCAGATCCGTCAGCAGCCGACGACTCTCGAGCGTCGACGCGGCGCGGAGCGCGCTACCGCCGAACTGCTCACCGGGGCGGGGTTCACCGTCGCGGGGACCGACCACATGGCCGACTGGCTGGCTACCCATGCCCTGTTCGTCACCACCGTCTGTGCCGCGCTCGATCGCGCGAACTACGATGCGCCGACACTCGCCCGCGATCGCGCCGTCATGCGCGATTTCGTCCGGGCGACCCGCAGCGGCTTCCTCGCCCTGCGCCGTCGCGGGATCGCCGTCGCCCCGGCTGCTCTGGTCTTCCTGTTCACCAGAACTCCGACCGAATTCGCCGCCCGCTACTGGAGTCGGCTCCTGCGCGGCCCCCTGGGCACCGTCGCCCTCGCACCCCATGCCCGGGCCACCCGTGACACCGAGATCGCCGCCCTCCGAACCGATGTCCGGCTCCTGCTGCCTTCGGGTGCCGCTCCCGACCTGGACACCTTCGTCTATGCGGGCAGTGCAGTGCCGTAGAGGCCATTAAACAGACGCTGCATCACGCTGCTCATTACGACCCCGCCAGGACCGATCCCGTCGACGCGTTGGTCGAACTGCGAGCACATGATCGACGCGGTCGCGAGCCTGTCCGAAACGTTCATACGAGCGTGCCCACACCTGCGGATCCTGGCCACCAGTCGCGAGGCTCCGGGTATCGGCGGGGAAACGGTTCATCCACTACCGCCGCTCAACCTCGCCCACCGCGCCGAAACCGCCGGCGGACACTGCGAACTCGGCCCCGCCACCGCTGCCAGGCCCCCACGGGCCCGGCACCCGCGTGCACTGGTCGGCACCGCTGTCAGAGCCGCTGCTCAACAAGGTCCACGCCGTCGTCGAAACCGCCACCGGTGAGGCGGCCAGCATGGGCAAAACCGCCAACCACATCGCCGAGGCGTGGGACCAGCGCCGCGAGGCCCTCGCCGCCCAGCGCTCCCGTCAGACTCCGCCTCCTGCCTACGACAGCTCCGAGCGACGCGCCGGGCAAGAGATTTCGCGTGGGATTCATCCTGCGACCCTGTCGAGAGGCGGGCTGGTTCCGGCGTTGAAGACGCTGGCTCGCCGCTGTTCGGTCCCTGTCTACCTCGACCTTGTCATCGAGCGCCGTCTGCCCGAACCCGTAGAGGTCGGCGCGTATTACGTGGTGGCTGAGGCGCTGACCAATACTACGAAGCATGCCCAGGCGTCGATCGTGAACGTGCACGCGGAAACGGACGATGCGAACCTTTGTCTGCTGGTCCGTGATGACGGGAGGGGCGGAGCCGACCCCCGCGAGGGGTCGGGGCTCATGGGCCTGATCGACCGCGTCGAGACTCTGGGCGGCCATCTGGAGATCGTCAGCCGGCCCGAATCCGGGACAGCGCTGCACATCTCGATGCCGGCGTAGCAAGGAGGCTGTTGATGGTCACGCGCGCACGGTCTCTCGGACATGCCGCGCGGGAATCTACGCACGATCTCGCGGAGAAGGCGCTTCCTACAGTGAGATTCGCTAGCATCAGGGTCCGCCTCGTGGCCCGGCCAACCGAGGCTGATCTTGCTCCGCCAGATGGTGTTCGACCCGGTGGCGTTCGGTCAGCCCAGGTGGGCCTGCAGTAACCAGGCTGGTACCGAGCTACGGCCGTCCGGCTCGTCACGGACATCCTCGAACCAGATCGGTGTCCGATTGTCTCTCGGAAGATTGTTGCCGTGGATGCGTGCCGGGCGGATGTCGTCGATCACCCAGTATTTCGAGACCACCTCGCGCAGTTCGTCTTCGGTGACGGGATTGGGGCCGAACCCTGCGGTCGGGGTCGGGAGGGCTTTGCGGTCGAACACGAGCACGAAGTAGGACGCTGCCGGGGCGGCGGCGCGGACGATCGATTGCTGGTATCCGTCGCGCTGGTCCACCGGAATCGAATGGAACAGTGTGCTGTCGACGATGGTGCCGAAACGGCCGTCGTACCCGGTGAAGGAGGTGATGTCGGCGACCTCGTACGAAGCGGTGGTCAGCCCGCGCCGGGCCGCCTCGGCACGGGCCAGGTCGATGGCGGTGGGGGCCGAATCCAACCCCACCGTCGTGTAGCCGTGTTCGGCCAGATACAGCGAGATCGCTGCCTCGCCGCACCCCACGTCGAGCACGTCGCCGTGGAACTTGCCCAGCTCGATGAGCGCTTTGAGTTCCGGCTGCGGCTCGCCCAGACTCCAGGGGGGCTTGGCATCCGAGAACAGGCCGGCTTCGCCCTTGTAGGCGCCTTCGAACGTGAATTCGTTCGGTGTGGTCATGATTCCCTCCGAATCGGTCAGGGCTATCAGACAGGGGTGGTGCTGTCTCGATGCTACGACAGGCGGGTAGTTCGAGATTCCGGGCAAGTCCTGCCCATACCGGTGTTGGTTGCACGCGTCGCGCAGGCTGTTCCGCGGCGGCACTCGAGCGCCCGGGTGCCGCCGCGAGGGGCGTTGATCGCACGACGGTCCCTGGCCGGCCTGTAGGTCCGGATGGGTCGTCGGACTTGGGTATCCGTGGGGTCAGGCGGCCCGGCGTTCGGGCTCGCTGCGGTAGCGGGATTGGTCGCCGTCGATGTGCAGGAGCTTCCACAGTCGCTTGGTGACCGGGTTCATCAGGCCCAGGTCGCCGGCGAGGGAGCGCATGTCACCGAAGTATCCGGAGAGGATTTTCGACGCGGTGGGGGAGCGCCAGAAGGCTTCCTTGATGACCTCGCGGGGGATGTCGAAGGTGCGGGCGAATTCCGGTGGGGGAGCCATGATCTCACCGGCCAGCCACCGCATGGCGAGCGGGAACGCGATACCGCAGACATTGCGATGCAGCGGATTGAAACCCGGCACATGCTCTTTCAGGAACTCATTGGCAAAGGAGATGTGCCGGGCTTCCTCGGCGATATGGATCTCCATGCAGCGCACCACCGCGGGCGGCAGCTTCGCGCCATTGCGGATGACCGCCTTCTGATAGTGGTCGATCGGTTCCTCGCCGCCGAGAATGCCGATGAACAGAATCGGCCAGGCATAACCGCCGGCCACGCCGATGAACGGTGACAGCCTCCGGAAGATGGGCCGCATCCCCGGGACGTCCGCGCCGATCCGGTTGACCAGCTCCTGGAACATCTGGATGTGGTTGCACTCCTCGGTCATCTCGTGGAGGCAGTAGCGGAACTCCGGCGACCCGTTGGGCAGCTTCATGATGTACTGCATCATGCCGCGGATCAGGATGCTCTCGAAGGCCGCGCCGACCTTGATGGCATTGGCGATCCGCCACCGCCCGATCTCGATCTGCCGTTCCAGGGGCAGGTTCTGATACCACTGCGTCGCGCCGAGCGGATCGATGTCCGGTTGCAGCACCCAGCGCGGGTCCTGGGGGTCGATCGCGAATTCGGGTGAGTCCCAGGCGATATCGAGATACGGATCGAATCGGCGGTACACCGATCCCTCCGACAGGGTGTGCAGCACATCCGCGTAGTCTCGTGCCGCCGGAACGGAGCCCGACATCGTCGTCAGAGCCATCATTGCCTCCTCGTCTCTGTGCCGCGCCGCCCGGGAGCCGAAGCCGAGGCCGCTCCTGTGCGGTGCAACACACTCCAAGGTAAGTGCTAATTAGGGTTACAGACAACCCCGGAATGCCCGCGTGTTCCAGGATTCGCCCGGTGCCCCGCCCGTCACCAGTGCTGCCAGTGCAGGACCCGGTCGCGGGGGACACGGACCGCGGGCTTGAACTCGGTGCCGAGCGTGAAGGCCAGTGGCAGGAACGCGGCCAGCATGACCTCGTCGTAGGGCACGCCCAGGATTGCCGACAGTTCGCGCTCGAGTGGAGCCTGGGCCGTGGTCCACACGGTCCCGAGACCGCGGGCGCGGGCGGCGAGCATGAAGCTCCAGACCGCGGGAAGGATCGATCCCCAGGTGCCGGACTGGATCTGGACCGAGGCGGCGTCGGTGCGGCCCTCGACGGCGGGGATCACGAACGCGGGCACGCGGTGAATGTTGTCGGCCAGATGGCGCACGCCGTCGAATACCCGTGCCATGCTGCCCGGCCGGACGTGCATGCGCGCGAGGTCGTCCCGCGACAGTGGCGCGGTCTCGCTCAGCGCGAGCGCCCGCCGGAAGATCTCGGCCACCTCCCTGCGCTGCGCGGCCTCGGTGACGACCAGGAAATGCCAGCGCTGGCGGTTGCGCCCGGTGGGCGCCTGGGTGGCGAGATCGACGCACTCCTCGATGAGGTCGCGCGGCACCGGCCGGTCGAAGTCCAGGCGGCGACGCACGGCCCGGGTGGTCGACAGCAGTTCATCGGGAGAGAGGTCAAGCGTCATGGCAGCTCCTGTGGCCCAACGGGTTCCGAGATCGTCTGCGCGAAAATCATCTGCGCCCAGACGATTGGACCGTAGGCGCGGCAATCATCTGCTGTCAAACGATCTGCGCACAGATGGTTTTGGTAAGCTGGCCGCGATCGAACGAGGAGACCATGCCTGCCGCCAGACCGTCCTACTTCCCGGCTCTCGCCGCCGAACGCCCCGATATCGCCCTCTGCCGCGCCTCCGCCGCGGTGGCCAAGGCCGGTGAAGCCCATGCCGCCGCAACGGAACTGGGGGTCGGACAGCATCTGGTGCTGAAGATGCTGGACGCGGTCGGCGACTGCGCGCAGCAGACGCTGGCCGCCGAACTCCGCATCGATCGCAGCGTCATGGTGACCGTCTGTGACGACCTGGAGCGATCGGGCTACATCCGCCGGGAACGCAACCCGAAGGACCGGCGCTCGTACGCGGTCACCATCACCGCGGCCGGACGAGACCGATTGCGGACCGCCGAGGCCGCGATCCCGGGCTTCCTGGCCGGCGCCTTCGCCGCGCTCACTCCCGAGGAGCGGGTCCAGCTGACGACCTTGCTCGGGAAGCTCCTCGCTACCGGAGGGGCATCCGAGTAGCAAACGTTCCACCGCTGCGCGCATGCGTGATTCGCGCGTGGAGGGAAATCCGTTGAACCGGGTTGCCCGAGGCGCTGAGTTTCCCTGTCCCGGACCGTCTTACGAGGTAGGTGGCGCAAACACCGTGCCATCGGAACGGGAAGGAAGCCGGCCATGTCGATCCGGAAATCGTTGCAGCAAGCACGGCGCGTGCACTCGAAACTGATGCAGGCCCATCGGGGTCGGGATGACGACCGCAGCGCCCTGCACCGCCGTCGGGTGGCACAGGACGCGTGGCGTGGCGCTCGGTGAGAGCGGGCCGGTCGGCTCAGTTCTGACCGGCGACAGCGAGGGTCGGCTCCGGCTCCGCGGTGGCCGGGGTGTGGCGAGGTCGCAGGGTGAAGGCCAGGACAGCGGCTCCCGCGAGCGCGAAGATCATGGTCCAGACACCGCCGACGTGCATGGCGTGGATGAAGGCGTCGTCGGCGGCGTGGGACAGGTCGGGTCGGTTGATGGCGGCGGCCACATGGCGCGCCTGTTCGGCCGATACCTGGGCGGGTTCGCGGGCGGCGTCGGGCAGGCCGGTGAGCGCGCCCTGGATGCCGGTCCGGTAGGTGATGGCCATGATGGTGCCGCCGAGCGCGATACCCAGGACACTGCCGGTTTGCCGGACGGTATTGGTGACGGCCGATCCCGCGCCGGCGCGGTCGAGGGGGAGCGTGCTCATCAGGGCGCTGGTGACCGAACCGATCACCATGCCGATCGAAAAGCCCTGTGCTGCAGCCAGTGCCACGTTCCAGATGATGGGCGTGTGCAATCCGAAGAAGACCGCGCTGCCCATGCAGAGCGCGCCGACGGTGAGGGCGGTCGCGGTCACCGCGCGCAGGGAGAAACGACGGACCAGGCGGACGCCGAGCGGACCGCCGATGATGACGCCGACGGCGGCGGGGGAGTTGATCAGACCCGCGGCGAGCGGTGGGAAGCCGCGGGCGCCCTGGAGGTAGAACGCGCCGTAGAAGCCGGCCGCGGTCATGGCCAGGAACAGCAGGCCCAGGGCCGCGTTGCCGCCGCCGAAGACCCGCTGCGCCAGCAGACGTGGATCGAAACTCGGCTGTTCGGAACGCAATTCGACCACCACGAACGCGGCCAGCAGGGCCAGCCCGGCGGCGATGGGCGCCCACACCTGCACCGGCGTCCACGCGGCGACCTGGCCCGCCCGGATGAGCCCGTAGGCGAGGGCCGCCAATCCGCTCACCGACAGCGCCAGTCCGCCGAGGTCCAGCGGTCGCGGCGTCGGGCTGCGGAAATTCGGGACCAGTACCGCGATCCCGATCAGTGCGACCGCGACGACGGGCACGTTCACGAGAAACACCGAGCCCCACCAGAAGTGGTCGAGCAGCACCCCGGCCAGCAGCGGCCCGGCCGCCAGTCCGACCCCGGCGGAGGTCGAGAACAGCCCGATGGCCGACGCCCGCGCCGGACCGGTGAACGTCCAGGTCACCGTCGCCATGGTGGCGGGCATGATGAGCGCGCTGCCCACGCCCATGACCGCACGGGCGGCGATGAGCCCGGCGGGATCACCGGCGTAGGCCGCCCAGACCGAGGCGGCTGCGAAGACGATCAATCCGGTGACGAGCACGGTCCGGTGCCCGTAGCGGTCGCCGAGCGCCCCGGCGGTGAACATGAGCGCGGCGAACACGAGCGTGTAGGACCCTGAGGCCCATTGCAGCTGAGTGGGATTCGCGCCCAGCCCGCGCACCGGATCGGCGAGGGTCTCGAGCGCGGTGGCGAGGATGGTGTTGTCCAGCCAGATCAGCAGGGAGGACAGCAGGAGAACGGCGAGGATGAGCCGCTGCCGGGATTTCGGCAGCGTCGCGGGCACGGTCATGG
The DNA here is from genome assembly GCF_053603795.1 of Nocardia sp. NPDC004123. NCBI lineage: Bacteria > Bacillati > Actinomycetota > Actinomycetes > Mycobacteriales > Nocardiaceae > Nocardia > Nocardia sp. NPDC004123. Next base: position 38,373 of record NZ_JBSGGG010000019.1, on the reverse strand, counting down.
ATGCCTTCGATAAGATTGGTAGGAACCTGACGATCGCCAGTGTGCAAGATTGTCAGGAACCTGTCAATCTTTGGAAAGGGTTGTCGCGGTGAGCTGTTCCGGATCGCAGGATGGATCCCTGACCTTCATGGTCCGCACGGTGTGGTTGAGCATGCGTTCGGCCATCGGTGAGGAACTCAAGGATTTCGGCCTCACGACCTCGCAGTACGCGACGCTGATGATGACGCAGAAGCAGCCCGGGAAGTCGGTCACCGATATCGCCCGCGATGTCGGCAGCACCCGGCAGGCCGCGAACGAGATGCTCGGCGGCTTGGAGAAGGCGGGCCTGATCGAGCGCCGCCCGCACCCCACCGACCGCCGGACCCACCAGATCTACGTGACCGACGCGGGCCGCGCCATCTACACCGAGGCCCACGCCGCCGTCGGCCGCCGCGAAGCCGAACTGGAAGCCGGATTCACCCCCGCGCAGCGCACCGCGGTCCGGGAATGGCTCAGCGGCATGGCCGAAGCCTGCCGCTGACCCGCGCCGATCCGGCCGCGAGAAGCAAGCGGATTTCCACGATATGGAAAATTCCGCCGTCAAAGGATCGTCCTGATTCGAACCCTTCGGTGAGTACGACCGGCCGCCTTACCGTTCCGGACACCAACTCTCCCGGGAGGAACGTACCGATGAGCGAACCATGGCAGATCAGTACCGATGTGCTGGTGGTCGGCGGCGGGCCCGCCGCGTGCTGGGCGGCGGTGCACGCCCGGGAAGCGGGCGCGGAGGTGGTGCTGGTGGACAAGGGCTACTGCGGGACCAGCGGCGCCACAGCGCCTTCCGGCACCGGCGTCTGGTACGTCGCGCCCGAGGCCGCAGCCCGCGCCAATGCCAAGGCCGCCCGGGAGGCGCTGGGCGGGCACCTGGCCGACCACTATTGGATGGACCGGGTCCTCGACCAGACCTACGCGAACATGAACCGGCTGGCCGTCGAGGGCCGGTACCCGTTCCCGGTGGATCCCGGCACCGGCGAGCCGGTGCGCACCGGTGTGCAGGGGCCCGAGTACATGCGCAGGATGCGAGCCTGGGTGAAACGGCTCGGCGTGCGGATCCTCGACCATTCACCCGCGCTGGAACTCCTCGTCGATGCCGAGGGGGTGGTGCGCGGGGCGGCCGGCTATCGGCGGCAGGCCGAGGAGGACTACCGGATCACCGCCGGTGCGGTGGTGCTGGCCACGGGCGGATGCGCCTTCCTGTCGCGGGCGCTGGGCACCAATGTCGACACCGGTGACGGCGCGCTCATGGCGGCCGAGGCCGGCGCGCGCTTCTCGGGCATGGAGTTCTCCAACGCCTATGCCATCGTGCCCAAGGGCTCGACCATCACCAAGACCGCCTACTACGGCTACGCCACCTTCTTCCACGCGGACGGCCGGGTGCTGGAGGGTGCCGGCTCCGCGAAGGGCCGGTCGGTCATCGCGCGAACCCTGTTGTCGGAGCCCGTGTTCGCGCAGCTGGACCGCGCCGACGCCGAGGTGCAGGCGCGGATGCGGCTGGGCCAGCCCAACTTCTTCCTCCAGTTCGACCGGCGCGGGATCGATCCGTTCACCGACCGCTTCGAGGTGGATCTGCTCGCCGAGGGCACGGTGCGCGGAACCGGGGGCATCGATATCGTCGACGACGACTGCGCGACAACGGTTCCCGGTCTCTACGCGGCGGGCGACGCCGCGACCCGGGAACGAATCTGCGGTGGATTCACCGGCGGCGGCAGCCACAACTCGGCGTGGGCCATGTCCTCCGGAAGCTGGGCGGGCCGGGGCGCGGCGGCCTTCGCCCGGCGATCGGGGCGCGTCGATCCCTCCGCTGTCCAGGGAGCCGGGCGGGTCGGATTGCGGCCGGAGACAACGGAATCGGTGCCCGCCGACGAGGTCGTGTCGGCCGCGCAGCGCGAACTCATCCCGTTCGAGAAGAACTATCTGCGTCATGGTGACCGCATCCGCCCCGCCCTGGCCGAACTGGACGAGCTCTGGGAGCGGGCCGCGCGCGGGCTCGGCGGCGGAACCGGTGCCGAGCGGATCCGGGCCAGGCAGGCCGCCGCCATCACCGCGGTCGGCCGGCTGATGTACCGATCCACGCTGGCGCGCAAGGAAACTCGCGGCATGAGCAAGCGTGCCGACCACCCGGACCTGGATCCGGCGCAGCACCACCACATCCTGTCCGGCGGCCTGGACCGGGTATGGACCTCGACCGCCGCGGCCACCGGACTCACCTCGGCGGTGGCGTCGTGATCGAACTGGTCCGCGCCGACGACTGCATCGCCTGCGACAAGTGCGTCGACGTCTGCCCGACCGATGTCTTCGACCGCACCGACAGCGGAATACCGCTCATCGCACGGCAATCCGACTGCCAGACCTGCTTCATGTGCGAGGCGTACTGCCCGGCCGACGCCCTCTACGTCTCACCCGAGGCAGCGCCGCTCGTGGACCGCAGCGCGATCCCCGAATCCCACATCGGTCGCTACCGCGAGCAACTCGGCTGGGGGAAGGGCCGCGCGCCGGGCAGTCTCGTCGCGATCGGCCCGGCCCTGCCGCACGGCGCTCTGCCACCGCGGCTGATCGAGCCCGGTCGACTGGTTCGATGAGTGGCCGCCGCGCATACTCGACGCGCTGCTGCCCGCTCCTGTCTCCGGCCGAGACATACCCGCCGAGCTGGTGTGTCGATTACGTTGTCCGGCACAGTGATTGGCGATCGCGCCCGTCGATCCGGGCATACGCTCACCGCAGGGCGAGGGCGAGGAAGAAGTCGACGCGGTCTTCGAGCCGGGACAGGTCGCGGTTGGTGAGTTCCTCGATGCGCTGAATGCGGTAGCGCAGCGTATTCACGTGCAGGTGCAGCAGATCCGCGCACTTGGTCCAGGAGCCCGACACCTCCAGGAAGGTCTCCAGGGTGTGCACCAGATCGGCGCGATTGTCCTGGTCGTAGACCCGCAGCGGATCCAGCAGTCGCACCCGGAACATGCGCCGGACCTCGTCGGGGACGCTGGCCAGCAGCAGCATGTGGGTGGCGAGTTCGTCGTGACGGACCACGCTGGTGGGCTGCTGCCGTTCGGCGGCCATGCGCCGGGCGTAGCGGGCCTCCTCGACCGCGCCGCGCAGCCCCTCGCCGTCGACCGCGCCGCTGATGCCGACCGAGAGCCGGCTCAGTTGCAATCCGGGTTCGAGGGCTTCGATGGCCCGGTGGATGCGATCGTCGAGGGCCTTGTCGTCGCCGAGGGCGACCAGCAGGATGACCTCGCCGTCGACAACACCGACGGCAGGGCTTCTGCCGTAAAGGATTTCGCGCAATACGGCGCGCAACTCACCGGGCCGCACGGCCCCGGAGTCCGCGGTCGCGGCGACCGCGAGGTAGCGGTCGGACAGTCCCAGCCCGGTCAACTCCAGCCGGGAGATGATGTCGGCGGATTTGGCGTCGGACATGATCAGCTCGATCAGTTCCTGGGCCAGCCGCCCCTCGGCGCTGTGCCGATCGTCCTGCCGGGCTCGTTCGAGGGACACCACCGCGGCCAGTTCCCCGATGAGGGCCCGCCGCTCCTCGGGCCAGTCCTTGTAGTCGCTCTCGAACACCAGGAACCAGTCCGCGATGCGTGAGGTTCCGTCGGCGTCCACCGCGAACAGCGAGTACCGCACCTGATTGTGGGAAAGCACATGCGGCAGCCGCCGCGCGCCCAGGAACGCCGACCGCACCTGTTCGGGCAGGTCCCGGGTCGGCCCGGCCACCACGCGGCCGAGGGCCGACACCACCCAGCAGCGGGTGCCCAGCGTGCGATGCACCAGGTCGAGCACCGAATCCAGCCCGCCGCCGGACACCAGTTGCCGGTGCCGGTCCAGGATCGCGCTGAGGTCGGCGGCCCGTCCGGACGACAGTTTCCGGTTGATCTGCTCGGTGACGGTGGCGAAGGCGATCTGCTCCTCGACCCGGAACAGCGGGATTCGGTGTTTCTTGCAAGCCGCGACGAGATCGTCGGGCGCTCCGCCGTACAGCGCGTCACCCGCGGCGAGCGCGGCCACCCGGGCGCGGGCGAGCGCGCTCACGAAGGTCTCGCTGTCCTCGGGGGAATGCCGCCATTGCAGTCCGGTCAGGACGAATTCGCCGCCGGAGAGGTATCGACCGGGATCGAGCATGTCGGTGGTTACCACCCAGCGTACGAAGCGGTCCAGCTCGTCCTCTCCGGTGACGAGCCGCAAGCCCAGATCGTGCATGGTGAGCAGGGAACGTAACCGCATGATGCCCGAGGCTAACAGTCGGTGACGGCCCGGTTACCGAACTTGGATGTAACTACGAACGCGCCCCTGTGAAGCAGGCCACAGGTTCGGAGGTCTCGTCCTTTCGAGCATGACCGCCCGCCGGGTTAAGTGGTTGACACACGCCGAAGACGGATGGAGGTCGGATGTCGAGTCGCCTGGAATGGCTCGGTTCGCTGCCCCTGGAAGAGGCCGAGACGCACCTGCTGACCTGCAATGCGTCGCGGACCTGGGCACGCAAGATGGTGGCGAACAGACCGTACGCGGACGAGTCGAGTCTGATCGCCGCGGCGGTGACCGGGGTCACCGAGCTGAGTTGGACCGATGTCGAGGAGGCGCTGTCGGCGCACCCCCGGATCGGGGAGCGCACGGCCGCCGCCCACCAGTCCGAGCGTGAGGCGCAGTGGTCCGCCGACGAACAGTCCGGAGCCTCCGCCGCCGACGATCAGGTGAAGGCCGACCTGGCCTCCTGGAACGTGACCTACGAGGAACACTTCGGCCATGTCTTCCTGATCCGGGCCGCCGGGCGCAGCGCCACCGAGATGCTCTCGGAGCTCCAGCGCCGTCTCGGCAACTCGGTCGCCGATGAGCAGCTGACGGTCCGCCGCGAGCTCGCCGACATCACCGGCCTGCGGATCCGGAAACTCCTGGAGGACGAATGAGTCTGTCCACCCACGTGCTCAATGCCGCGACCGGACGCCCGGCCGCGGGCATGGCGGTGCGGCTGGAGAGCGCGGCGGGGGAGATCCTCGCCGAGCGCCACACCGATGACGACGGCCGGATCAAGGATCTGCCCGCCCCGGGCGCCGGTGCGCACCGCCTGATCTTCGACACCTCCGGTGTCAGCCCGTTCTATCCCACGGTGACCATCGATTTCCTGGTCACCGATCCGGATGAGCACTACCACGTACCCCTGCTGTTGAGCCCCTACTCCTTCTCTACGTACCGGGGCAGCTGAGTGCTGTCGTACCTGCGTCGAACCGATATCTAGAGGATTGCAATGGATTTCCTACAACCGGGAAGCTGGGCCGAAGCGCTCCAGCTGAAAGCGGAACGCCCCGAGGCGGTTCCGATTCAGGGCGGCACCGACGTGATGGTCGAGCTGAACTTCGACCGGCACCGTCCGGCCGCCATTCTGGACCTGAACCCGTGCCGTGAGGTCTTCACCGTCGACGAGCAGGAGGACGGCCGGATCCGGCTGGGCTCCGGCGTCCCGTTCGTGAAGATCATCAACCGGTATCAGGACCGCCTGCCCGGTCTGGCCCAGGCGTCGCGCACTGTGGGTTCTCCGCAGATCCGCAATCGCGGCACCGTCGGCGGCAATCTGGGCGGCGCCTCGCCCGCCGGTGACGCCCACCCGGCCCTGCTGGCCGGCAATGCCGCGGTCGAGGTCGAGTCGGCCGCCCGCGGCACCCGCATGATCGACATCGACGACTTCTACGTCTGGGTCAAGAAGAACGCGCTCGAGCCGGACGAGCTGATTCGCGCCGTGTGGCTGAAGCCCGCCAGCGGCCCCCAGTACTTCTCGAAGGTCGGCACCCGCAACGCCATGGTGATCGCGGTGTGCTCGTTCTCCGTTGCGCTGCACGCGGATTCGCGGACCGTCGGCGCGGGCATCGGCTCGGCCGGTCCGACCCCGATCCGTCCGGTGGAGGCGCAGGACTTCCTGGCCGCCAACCTGGACTGGGACAACGGCGGCGCGCTGAACGACGAGCTGGCCCGCGAGTTCGGCCGTCTGGTCGGCGCCGCGGCCAAGCCCATCGACGATGTGCGCGGCACCGCCGACTACCGCCGGCACGCGCTGTCGGTGATGGCCCGCCGGACCCTCGGCTGGGCGTGGAACGACTACACCGCGGAGAGGAGGGCGGCCTGATGCGTATCAACTTCACCGTCAACGGATCCCAGGAAACCGCCGACGACGTCTGGGAAGGCGAGAGCCTGCTGTACCTGCTGCGTGAGCGGGTCGGCCTCCCCGGCTCCAAGAACGCCTGCGAGCAGGGCGAATGTGGTTCCTGCACCGTCTATCTGGACGGCACCCCGGTCTGCTCGTGCCTGGTGGCCGCCGGTCAGGTGGAGGGCCGCTCGGTCCGCACCGTCGAGGGCCTGGCCGACGGCGACAAGCTGGACCCCATGCAGCAGGCCTTCATGGAGGCCGGCGCGGTCCAGTGTGGTTTCTGCACACCGGGTCTGATCGTGCAGGCGCACGACCTGATCGACCGGGTGCCGAACCCGTCGGACGTCGAGATCCGTGAGGCGCTCGCCGGAAACCTGTGCCGCTGTACGGGTTACGAGAAGATTCTGGATGCCGTTCGCCTGGCGGCCGAGCGGAAGGCTGCCGCCAAATGAGCAAAGTCGTCATTGACAATGCCTATATCGCACCGGTTGTCGGTGCGGAGATCCCGAACGGCTATCTGGTCGTCGGCGACGACGGCCGGATCGAAGCTCTCGGTGCAGGACCTGCGCCGATGGTGGTGGGTGCTGAACGCCTCTCCGGCACCGGCTGCCTGGTGACCCCGGGCCTGGTGAATACCCACCACCACCTCTACCAGTGGGCCACCCAGGGCCTGTTCCAGGACGCCACCCTGTTCGAGTGGCTGACCGGGCTGTACCGCCTGTGGGCCACCATGGACGCCGAGATCGTCTACGGCGCGGCGTCGGCGGGTCTGGGCTGGCTCGCGCTGACCGGCACCACCACCTCCACCGATCACCACTACGTGTTCCCCAAGGGCCGTGGCGATCTGTTCGAGGCCGAGGTGCGTGCCGCTCGCGAGCTGGGCATCCGCTTCCACCCGTGCCGCGGGTCCATGGACCGCGGTCAGTCGCACGGTGGCCTGCCGCCGGACGAGGTGGTCGAGAACCGCGAAGAGATCCTCCTCAACACCGAGGAGATCATCCGCACATACCACGACCCGTCCTTCGACTCCATGCTGCGCGTGGCCGTCGCCCCCTGCTCGCCGTTCTCGGTGTCCGAGGGCCTGATGGTCGATTCGGCCGCGCTGGCCCGCCAGCACGGCGTGCGCCTGCACACCCACCTCGCCGAGACCCTCGACGAGGAAGAGCACTGCATCGAGCAGATGGGTTGCACCCCGGTCGAATACATGGAGAAGCTGGGCTGGCTCGGCGACGACGTGTGGTTCGCCCACGCGGTGCACCTGCACGACAAGGACATCGCGGCGTTCGCGAAGACCGGCACCGGTTCCGCGCACTGCCCGACCTCCAATGCCCGGCTGGGCGCGGGCATCGCGCGAGTGATGGATCTGCTCGCCGCCGGTGCGCCCGTCGGTCTCGGCGTGGACGGCGCGGCCTCCTCCGAGCTGACCTCCATGGCCGGGGAAATGCGGCAGGCCATGCTGTTCCAGCGCGCCGTGCACGGCCCCCGCGCCATGACCGCGCGGCAGGCCCTCGAGGTCGGCACCCTGGGCGGCGCCCGGAATCTGGGCCGCCAGAACGAGATCGGTTCCCTCGAGGTCGGCAAGCTCGCCGATATCGCGGTCTGGAAGGTGGACGGCTTCCGTGCCGCCATCGAGGACCCGGTGTGCTCGCTGGTGTTCGGCCCGCAGCCGCCGCTGGCGCGCCTGCTGGTGGGCGGCAACACCGTCGTGGAGAACGACGAGCTGAAGACCATGCCGCACGACGCGGTCGGCCAGGCCGGCGTCGCCGCGCGCAAGCGAATCATGAAGCAGGAGAACCGATGACCATCACACGCACCACTCGGTTCCCCACGGATGTGGCGGTCCCGGGCAAGGGCGGGATCGGCGAGAGCCCGCTCCGCCCGGACGGCACCCTCAAGGTGAAGGGCGAATTCGCCTACTCCTCGGACCTGTGGATGGACGGCATGCTGTGGGGCGCGACCCTGCGCAGCCCGCACGCCCGCGCCAAACTCGTCAGCGTCGACACCAGCAAGGCCCTCGCCATGACCGGCGTGCACGCCGTGCTCACCCACGAGGACGTGCCGGGCCGCAAGGTCTACGGCCTCGACCACACCTGGGACCAGCCGGTACTGGCCTTCGACGAGGTGCGCCATCACGGCGAGGCCATCGCGCTGGTCGCCGCCGACCACCCCGAGATCGCCCGGCGCGCCGTCGCCGCCATCGAGGTGGAATACGAAGTGCTGGAACCGATCACGGACCCGATGGCCGTCGTCGAGGACCCGGTCGGGCTGGCCGTGCAGTCGCGCGGCGGCATCGCCCGCTACCAGCCGGTGCGCTCCGGCGACATCGAGATCGGCAAGGCCCTCGCCACCGTCGTGGTCTCCGAGGAGTTCGAGGTCGGCATGCAGGACCAGGCCTTCCTGGGCCCGGAGTCCGGCATGGTCATCCCGAACGAGGACGGCTCGCTCGATTTCTATGTCGCGACGCAGTGGCTGCACTGGGACCTCACCCAGATCGGCCCGTGCCTGGGTCTGGACGAGGACCAGATCCGCATGACCATGTCCGGCGTCGGCGGCGCGTTCGGCGGCCGCGAGGACCTGTCCATGCAGATCCACGCCGGCATGCTGGCCATGCGCACCGGCAAGCCGATCAAGATGATGTACAACCGCGAGGAGTCGTTCTTCGGGCACGTGCATCGCCACCCGGCGAAGATGCGCTACGAATTCGGCGCCACCGCGACCGGAAAGATCACCTACGCCAAGGTTCTCATCGTTCTCGACGGCGGCGCGTACACCTCGGCCACTCAGAACGTGATCGGCAATGCCGCCTCGCTGGCGCTGGGCCCCTACGAGGTCCCGCACCTGGAGATCGACGCCTACGGTGTCTACACCAACAACCCGGTCTGCGGCGCCATGCGCGGATTCGGTGTCGTGCAGGCGTGTTTCGCGCACGAGTCCATGATGGACAAGCTCGCCGAGGCCCTCGACATGGATCCGGTCACGGTCCGTCAGGTCAATGCCGTCTCGCAGGGCTCCACGCTCGCCACCGGCCAGGTCGTGCACGCGCCGACCCCGCTGAAGGAGATGCTCGACAGCCTGCGCGACATGGAACTGCCGGAGTCCGTGGACACCTCCGACATTCGCAACCTGCCCGGCGGTGCGTCGCAGACCACCCACGGCGAGGGCGTGTACCGCGGCGTCGGCTACGGCGTCGGCATCAAGAACATCTGCTTCTCCGAGGGTTTCGACGACTACTCGACCGCCCGGGTGCGCCTGGAGGTGATCGGCGGCGAGCCGGTCGCGCTGGTGCACACCGCCGGCGCGGAGGTCGGCCAGGGTCTGATCACCCTCGAGGCGCAGATCGCGCGCACCGAGCTCGCCATCGAGCGGGTGGTCAGCCACCCCTCCGACAACAATGTCGGCAGCTCGGGTTCCTCGTCCGCGTCGCGTCAGTCGTACATGACCGGCGGCGCGGTGATGACCGCCTGCCGCGCGGTGGCCGACGAGCTGTTCGTGCTGGCGCGCAAGAAGTTCGACGTGCACGGCTTCATGCGGCTCGAGGGCGGCAAGGTCGTCAAGAACAACGGTGAAGTGGTCGCGGCCATCGAGGATGTGCTCGGCGACGACGTCATCGATCTGACCCGTGAATACCACCATCAGCCGACCACCGGTATGGACAAGGTGACCGGTCAGGGCTCCAGCCACACCCAGCTCGCGGTCTGCGTGCACCGGGCAGTGGTGGACGTCGACACCGAACTCGGACTGGTCAAAGTCGTTGCCCTGGACGCCGTTCAGGACGTCGGCAAGATCATGAACCGGCTTTCGCTGGAAGGCCAGATCCACGGCGGCTCCATTCAGGGCCTGGGTCTGGCGGTTATGGAGGAAATTCAGGTCACCAACGGCAAGGTGCGGAACCCGTCCTTCACGGACTATCTGATTCCCACCATTCTCGATACACCCCCGCAGAAGCTGGAGATCCTGGAGAACCCGGACCCGCACGCCCCCTACGGCCTGCGCGGCGCGGGTGAACCGCCCACTCTCTCCTCCACGCCTGCGATCGCCGCAGCGATTCGCGATGCCTGCCGCAAGCGGGGCGGCACCGGCAACATCAACCGCGTGCCCGTGCGTCCGGAAGACATCATCCGGAACAGTTGATTAACAGGGGCAGATCGCGCTGCTCGACATGGTGGAGCGCGATAGGGACCCCACAACAAGCATCACCGAATCCGCGGCCCGGGATACCCCAGCACCCCGGGCCGCTGGTCGGCTACGCCCATAGGAGGGCAGCCATGACCCAGACTCAGTCACCGATCACCACCCCGGAAACGCGGGGTTCTGCGCTCGAAAAGTTCTTCAGGCTATCGGAGCGCAAGACCACCATATCGCGTGAAATCCGTGGCGGCATCACCACATTCGTCGCTATGGCGTATGTCATATTGCTGGTTCCGCTAATTCTCGGCGGCGTCACCGACGCGCACGGGGACAAGCTCAGTATCGCTCAGCTGACCACCACGACCGCCTTCTCCGCCGGCCTGACCACCGTCCTCATGGGCGTGGTCGGCAATGTGCCCCTCGCATTGGCCGCCGGCCTCGGTCTGGTCCCCGTCGTCGCCTATCAGGCCGCACCCCATATGACCTGGCCGCAGGCCATGGGCCTGGTGGTGCTGATGGGCATCGTCATCGTCATCCTGGCCGCCACCGGCCTGCGGACGATGATCATCAATGCCATTCCGCTGGCCATGAAGAATGCCATCGGCGTCGGCATCGGCATGTTCATCGCCATGATCGGCCTGGTCTCCTCCGGCGTGGTGGGACACGGTGCGCCCGGCGGGCCACCGGTAACACTGGGAGTCGAAGGACATCTGGCCGGTTGGCCCACGGTGATCTTCGCGGTCGGCCTGTTGCTGATGCTCGCCCTGTTCATCCGCAAGGTGCCGGGCGCGATCCTGATCAGCATCGCCATCTCGACCGTGCTGGCGATCATCGTCAACGCCATGGCGACCATCGACCCCAAGGCGTGGGGCACCGTCGTCCCCGAGAAGCCGAAATCGCTGTTCGCTTCGCCGGATTTCGGTCTGATCGGTCACATCGACCTGTTCGGCGGCTTCGCCACCGCGGGTGCGGTCACCGCCACGGTGGTGCTGTTCACGCTGGTGCTGACCGGCTTCTTCGACGCCATGGGAACGGTTTTCGGCGTCTGTGACGAGGCGGGCCTGGTGGACGAGAAGGGTCAGGTGCCCGGCATGGGCAAGATCCTCACCACCGACGGTGTCGCCCAGATCGTCGGCGGCCTGTCCGGCGGCGCGGGATCCACGGTGTACGTCGAGTCCGCGACGGGTGTCGGTGAGGGCGCCCGTACCGGTCTGGCCAGCGTCATCTCCGGCGGATTGTTCTGTGCCGCCATCTTCTTCACCCCGATCGCGGCCGTGGTGCCGATTCAGGCCGCCGCTCCCGCCCTGGTGCTGGTCGGCGCGCTCATGATGACGCAGGCCCGCAAGATCGACTGGAACGATCTCGAGGTCGCCGTGCCGGCCTTCATCACGATCGTGCTCATGCCGTTCACCTACTCGATCACGAACGGTGTCGGTGCGGGTCTGATCGCCTACACGGTGATCAAGCTCGCTCGCGGAAAGTACCGCGAAATCCATTGGCTGGTGGCCGTGGTGAGCGTCGTCTTCGTCGCCTACTTCGGTATCAACGGCATCGAATTGGCCCTGGGAGGCTAGTCATGCGCGACATCGCGGCACAACTCTTGGAATGGCATGCGGCGGGCAAGGATTACGCCGTGGCCTCCATCATCGGGATCGGCGGCTCCGCGCCCCGTCCGATCGGCGCGGCCCTGGCCGTGGATGCCGACGGCACCGTCATCGGGAGCATTTCCGGCGGCTGTGTCGAGGGTGCGGTTTACGAGTTGTGCCGCGAGTCGCTGCGAACGGGAGAACCGCTCCGGGAGACCTTCGGCTACAGCGATACCGACGCTTTCGCGGTCGGATTGACCTGTGGCGGAACGATTCAGGTGTTCGTCCAGTCGGTGACCGAGTCCAATCGCGATGCGGTGGAGAAGGTCCTGCGAGCTGAGGGGGAGGCCGTGGCCATGGTCCGCGACCTCGACAGCGGCGCCGTCATGGCGCTGGGCACCTGGTGGACCTCCGGAGCCGAATTCGACGAACGGGTGGTGGCCGAAGCCCAGGCCATGCTCGACGCCGGCACGACCGCGGTGCGCACCGTCGGGTGCGGTGACGCGGAGGTCACGGTTTTCGTGGAATCCCATGTGCCGCCGCCGCGGATGATCGTCTTCGGGGCGATCGACTTCGCGGCCGCGGTCGCCAGAATCGGCAAGTTCCTCGGCTATCACGTCACCGTCTGCGATGCCCGGGAGGTCTTCGCCACCCGCGCCCGCTTCCCCGACGCGGACGAGGTGGTCGTGGAATGGCCGAACAAGTATTTGGCGCGGACCCAGGTGGATGCCCGGACCGTGCTGTGTGTGCTCACTCACGACGCCAAATTCGACGTGCCGCTACTGGAGGTGGCGCTTCGACTGCCGGTGGCGTTCGTGGGTGCGATGGGATCCCGGCGGACGCACGAGGACCGTCTCCAGCGGCTTCGTGCGGTCGGGATGACGAATGCCGAACTGGCGCGGCTGAAGTCGCCCATCGGACTCGATCTCGGCGGGCGGACTCCGGAGGAGACAGCCGTCTCCATCGCCGCCGAGATCGTGGCGGTCCGCCGTGGGGGCACCGGAATGCCTCTGGGCACCTACGGCGGACCGATCCATCGCGATGCGATCGCGGTGCCGGAGGTGACCGTCCCGGACTCGCCGGACGCCCTCCGGCTCACCGCCTGACCGCTGTCGACCGAAAAGGGAACCACGGCAATGCCTTTGATCTTCCTGAACGGGGGTGCCATGCGCGGCGGACCCCTGAACCACCTGCTCGAGGGCGCGCCCTGCGCCGGGGAGGTCAGGACCGCGCCGCACTACCGCTTCTATTCGGTCGGCGACCGCTTCCCCGGCCTGCATCCGGTGGCCTACGGCGGCGCGCCCATCGCGGGCGAGCTGTTCGAGGTGCCGATGCAGGTGCTGCGCACCCGCCTGCTCCCGGCCGAACCGCCGGAGCTGGAACTGGGTGTGATTGCCTTGGACGACAACCGCTCGGTGCTGTCCATGCTGTTGCGCCGCCCGATCATTTCCTACCCGCAGCTCATCGACATCACCGATTTCGGTAGCTGGCATACCTACAGGGAGGAAACGACCCGATGAAGTACACCGCCGACGGTGCTCTGCGGAAGTTCGACGTGCACTGCTCGATCCTGTTCACCGATCTGCCGTTGCTGGAGCGTCCGGCGGCGGCGAAGGTGGCCGGGTTCGACGCGGTCGAGTTCTGGTGGCCCTTCGGCGAGAACCCGGTGCCCGGAGACAAGGAGGTCGACGCGTTCGTCTCCGCGGTGTCCGATGCCGGAGTGCGGCTGGTCGGGTTGAACTTCATCGATCTGGTGCCTGCCGGGCGGGGACTGGTGTCCGTGCCCGGGCGGGAGGCCGAATTCCGGGACAATATCGATGTCACCGTGGGCATCGCCGAGCGGCTGGGATGCCGGTCGTTGAATGCCTTGTACGGGAACCGGATTCCCGGTGTGGACCCGGCGGTGCAGGACGAGCTGGCTGTGGAGAACCTGCGACTGGCCGCGCGCGCCGCCGCGGGCATCGAGGCGCAGGTGGTGCTCGAGGCACTGAATTCCATCGAGTCGCCGGACTATCCGATCGTCTCGGCGGCGCGCGCCCTACAGGTGATCGATGCGGTCGGCGAACCCAATCTCCGGTTCCTCTGCGACCTGTACCATCTCGCGCGCATGGGTGCGGACCTGTTCGCGGTGATCGCCGAGTACACGCCCCGGATCGGGCACGTGCAGATCGCGGATGCGCCCGCGCGCAGCCGGCCCGGCACCGGAACCCTCGATTTCGAGGCCCTCTTCGCCGCCCTGGACGCCGCCGGATACGACGGCTGGATCGGGCTGGAATACCAGGACCCCGACCGTGATTGGAGCTGGATCGAGTGAGCGTCGGGCTGAGCGGTCCGGGCTCGTGGACACCGCAGGGGCACTGTGCGTCGGCGCTGCCGCCCGGCTGGATGATGGAGCGGTTCACCGTGCAGTTGCCGGTCGTCGGACGCACGCGGCATCGCCACGAGCGAGTGGGACTGACGGCCACGAGCGAGTGGGGCTGACCTCGCTTCATGGCGCGGGAGCCGCTGACCGATGAGGGGCCGGCGGCTCCCGTGCGTCACTGCGTCAACGCCCGATCGATGACCACGGCGTACATCGCTGTCTCCCAGGGCTCCGGCTCGGCACCCATGAGGATCTCGTCCAGGAGTGGCGCTCGCGCCAGGCTTCCCGCGCCGTAGTGGCCGGAGGCGCGCGCACTGGCGATGACCGCGTAGATGACGGTGGCATACACCTCGGACCGTTCCGCGAGCACGACACCGTCCTTCGCCTCGAAACGCCGCAACCGATCCTCGACCGCGTCTATCACATCCTGCAGCGTTCGAATCTCGATGTCACTCTGGTCGTCCACGTCCCACCCCGTTCGTTCTGCGGTGCGATTCACCGAAAAGAAATGTCCTGGCCTGCAATTTGATCGGACAGATTGTGATCGGGCATTCGGCGTGCGCTTTCTGCGCGGCGAGCGCATCAGAAACGGTCATCCTCGGCAGTGCACGGTGACTGGATCGTGGAAGGTCGAACATCGTTGGAACCTCCCCTATTCGGGATTGCGACCCCACCAGCAGACCATCAGCGACTGCTTTTGACCGGCAATTCGGGAGAATTCGTGTAGATCAATACCGAACGCGCTCCCGATAACCGTCGACCTACTGCGCTACGCGGGGCCCTCGGCGGATACGGGTGTGGCTCAGGAGGCGTCGGGTGTGCGGCGAGGCGGCCGGGCCACGGCAATGGCGAGTGTGCGCTGTACTCGCCAGGGGAGCGCCGCGAACAGCGACATCATGGCGGCGGTGGTGCCGCGGAGGTCGTCGCGGCCGGAGAGGTAGGCGCGCTGGGATTCGACGGGCAGAGCGAAGAAAGCCTCGAAGAAGAGGGGCAGGTCGGCGGGCGGCAGCGCCAGCAGAGCGCGTAATCCGGCCTGGCGCAGCAGGTGCACAGCGCGCGCCGGACCCGGCCAGAGGGGGTCCCCGGCTACGACGGCATCGGCCGTCCGCAGGGAGGTCGCGACGCTGTATCCCGTTGCCGGATGCGTGAAAGCGCCCGCGGACCCGAACGTGCAGGCATTCGGCCGGCCGCCGTGCACCGGGAACCGGACGCGCTCGACCGGTTCGGTGCCGGTGAGAGTGATTCCCCGGGAACGCAATCGGTGCGTCAGCCGGTCGTGCAGCGTCCGCTGATCCAGCGCCGGGAGCCCGGCCAGGCAGGTCTCCTCCAGCAGGACCCGCTCATCGTCCAGCGGCACCGCGTACAGAAACGACCGGGGCGCATCGGTTTCCGCGCCGTTGTCCGCACGCCAGTCCATGAAATATGTCTCCGGGTCCGGCAGACGGGCCCGGTCCACGATCACCCCGAATGCCGTCTGCTCGGCGAGCCTGGGGGAGCGGGTCACCCCGCGCGCGTCGATGACGCGTCCGGCCGCCAGCACCGAACCCGATGCGAGCCGTACCGACGGCAGATCCAGTCCGTCGTGCCGGTGGCGGGCCGCGGGCGCGATGTCGGTCACGCTGTCCTGCAGGAGCCCCGCCCCCTGCAGGTCCAGCGAATCCTGTAGGCGCGCTGTATCGAAGACGATGTAGCGGCGATCCAGTTCGATGCGGTGCTGCGCCCACACGATCGGGCGGTCGACCGTGGCCCCGACCGCCTCCGGGGCGATCCACTGCGGCAGCTCATCCGCCCAGGCCGCATAGGTGGCCGTCCATCGCCGCCGGGGATGCGGATCGACGATCGTGACCGAGAGTCCGTGCGCCAGCGCGCGGTGGGCGAGGGCTCGCCCCGCCGGGCCCGCACCGCAGATGAGGAGATCATCGGTCACCACGTGATTGGATCATGCCGGGTCGCCCGCCTACGCTTCGGGAATGATGCCGGGCCGGGGAGGGCTCGGGCAGGCCGCGAAAGGTGAGCAGATGACGTATCCACCCGCCGGATTCGGCGGCGATCCCACCGTGCACGGGCAGCCGCCGCAGGATCCGGATCCGGCGTGGTGGGACCACCCCACTCAGCAGACCGGCAGCCAGCAGCAGGCGTCGCAGCCCGGCTGGCCGGGACAGCAGCAGGCCGACCCGGCAGGCTGGCAGCCGACGCAGACGAATTGGATTGGGCAGCAGGGATATCCGCAGCAGCCGGGGTATCCGCAGGACGCGGGTTACGCGCAGCAGCCGGGCTTCCAGCAGAACCCGGGCTTTCCGCAGCAGCCGGGCTTCCCGCCGCCGCAGCCGCCGAAGTCGAACACCGGCTTGATCATCGGTGTGGTGCTGGGCGCGATCGTGGTGCTCGCGGTCGCCGTCGGCGCGATAGTCCTGGTCTCGAAGAAGGACGACTCCTCGCAGGCCGACGCCACCACGACGACCACCACATCGTTGGCCACCAGCGCCCCGGCCACCACCCGTAGTGCGCCCACCACCTCCAAGTCCGCGCCCGGCGGTAGCCGCTTCAGCTACACCGAATTCGGCAAGGACTGGAACTTCAAACTGGGCGACGTCGCGCTGCAGGCCACCTACGTGTCCGGCCGCGACTACGACTCCTGCGCCCCGATCGAGGAGTCGGGCGCGCTGACCGCCCTCGGGTGCACGCGTGCCTCGGAGATGGCGTGGAAGACCGAGAACGGCGCACTCATGCTGACTCAGCTGGTGCTCACCATGTCCGACGCCGGCAAGGCCTCCAGCGCCGACGGCCAGTTCGACGACCAGGACGTGGTGCTCCCCGAAGGCAGCTACATCAAGAACTTCGAAACCGGCAAATGGAAGGACGGCAACCAGGACAAGTTCCTGGTCATCACCGTCGGCACCGCCACCCCGGCCGTCGACGAGGCGACGGTCGAGAAGTACGTGAAATACCGCCACAGCGACACCCTGGGCGCACTCGCCTTCCGCTGAGCACTGCGCAACTCGCGCCCGGCACCCATTCCTGGTGCCGGGCGCGAGTTTTCGATGCTTCCAGTGTCAGATGCCGCCGGTGGCCAGCAGGCCGCCATCCACCCGCACGGTCGTGCCGGTGATCCACGACGACTCGTTCGAAGCCAGGAATCCGATCAGCGCCGCCACATCCTCGGGCGACCCCAGCCGCTTCATCGGATAGATGCCCGCCGCGGCCTCTTCGTCGGCCGAGTACAGCGCGTCCGCGAACTTGGTCTTGATCACGCCCGGCGCCACCGCGTTCACCCGGATCTTCGGACCCAGCTGCCACGACAGCTCCTCGGTGAGCCGGATGAGCGCCGCCTTGGACGCCCCGTACGCGGCGATCACGCCGGTGGACCGCAGCCCCGCGACGCTGGCCACATTCACCACCGCGCCGCCGTGCTCACCCATCCACGCCCGGTACGCCTCCTGCACATACCCCAGTGCCGCAACGACATTCACATCGAAGATCTTGCGCACGGCATCCAGATCGGCATCCATCAGCGCCCCGTACACCGGATTGATCCCGGTGTTGTTGATCAGCACATCCAGCGACCCGAACTGCTCGACCGCGGTGGCAACCTGCTCGGCCCGAGCCGCCGCATCGCCCGAATTACCGGCGACCGCGACCACCTTCCCCGGATACCCCAGCCCGCGCAGCCGCTCGGCCGCCTCCTCCAGCGGCTCCGGCTTCCGAGCCGAAATCACCACATTGGCGCCTCGCCTGAGCAGCTCCGCAGCCACCGCGAACCCGATACCCCGGCTGGCCCCGGTGACCAGCGCGCTCTTACCCGACAAGTCATCACT
The DNA here is from genome assembly GCF_053603795.1 of Nocardia sp. NPDC004123. NCBI lineage: Bacteria > Bacillati > Actinomycetota > Actinomycetes > Mycobacteriales > Nocardiaceae > Nocardia > Nocardia sp. NPDC004123. The sequence goes on along the minus strand of NZ_JBSGGG010000019.1, from coordinate 20,310 downwards.
CATGTGACGGCACGTTACTTCAGTCACGGTTTCGTGCCAGATCTGCCCCATATTGGGGTTCATGCCGTCACACGATACCGGTCGTGATCCCAGGCCGCACAGGGGTTTCCGGACCGATCGCTGCAGGGGTGCTCGAAGCAAGGGGTGCGGCTCACCGGTGAGGAGCGACAGTGCCCGTGCCACCTCCGGCAGCGAGGCGCGGACGTAGGTGTAGGTCGCTCCCGCGGCCCCGCCGGGCTCGCTGTGGCGGCATAGGCCCGCGCGACGGCATATCCGCATTCCCGCTCGACGAAGGTCAGGGTCGTGTGACGGATCCAGTGCGCGCTGAATTGCAGGGCGGCAGCCCACGGCAGCTGTTCGCGAATCCGCTTCGTCAGATAGTCGTAGCGGCGACGCCCCACCGGCCTTCCTCTGCGGTAGCGCAGGACCCGCCATGTGGCCTATTCGCCACCGCGGAGAGCGACGTGCTCGACAAGTCGTCCCATCAGCGTCGGAGACACCGGCTGCCAACGCTCGGTCTCACCCTTCTCACGGAGTTTGACCAGACAGTCCTCGACATTGAGGTCATCGACGGTGAGGGCCAGCAGACCACCACGGCGGCACGCGGTCTCGATATGCAGCCGCACGATCAACGAATCGAGCTCGCAGTCGTCGCCGGTCGTGGACGCGACCCGACCGATGTCGACGACTTGGTCGAGATCCAAGGCATGGCGGGTACTGGGCAACCGGCGCGGCTTCTTGACCTGCAGGGCCGGGTTGTCGTGGGGGTGAAGGATCCGATCCGCTTCGGCGTGGCGGTAGATGCAACGGATCGCGGAGATCATGTTCGTCGCCGCGCCTCGTCCGCCCCGGAAATTGCGCCGAACGACGGCGTTCGACCGATGATGCCGGACCAGCTGATCGATCTCGGTAGCCGTCGGCGAGGTAAGGAGCCGGTCGGGCCAGGCCCTCTCGATGACGCTCCAGTACGAGCCGTAGGTACTGACTATCGTTTCCGGCAGCGCTTCACGCAGATGCCGGATATACGCAGAGAACGTCGGCACCGATACCGCGGCCTGGCCGCGACAAGTCAGATCATCGACAGTGAGCCCCAGCCGCGAGAGTATCTGCAGCGCTGCGTCGACATCATCGGACTTCGCGAGATCCCCTGAAGGGGGCTTCGGAATAGGCCCGCAGTGCGGCAAGCACCAGAGGCGCGGAATACACCAAGATCATCTCGGAGTCGACGACCGCTGCCATCGGAACTCGATCGTCGGGCATCAGACTGCATCGGTTCCTGACCGACGCCGGCAGGCCAAGATGGCCGGTCGAGCGGATGGTCCAGCGGCTGTGGACGGCCCGCTCCACAAGGGCGACACCGTCGATCACGTCTATCGAAATGTACTGGCCTGGCGCCCATTTCACGGCTTTGAGCGCAGACCTGTCGGACAAGCGGCCGTGGTCGTTGACTGTTGCGACCGACCAGTGAACCCTGCCGATCGGGCTCGGTGACGGTGTTCGGGGGAACGCGAAGGGAATCCGGGCAAGTACGCCTGCGCTGTGATCGGAGTGAAAGAACCGCTCGATCCCAGTATCTGCGTGGTGGTTTGGATCATCCACGAACGAGTTCATGCGCGGCAGCTCGGCGTGTGCGGCAGGTGTATCAGAGGTCATGTGGCGACCTCGGTTGGCAGGCTTGCGAGGTCACATCGACCCCATTCCGTCTCGAGAAGGTTCGGTACAGATCGTTGGCGCCGTGTCGGGTTGAGCACTCGGTAGACATGCAGCTGAGGTATCGGATCAGGCCGGTCGAACTCGCTCTCATGGCTTCATGGAAGCGACTCGGCGGTTCGTTGTGCCAGCAGTATGCCGAAAAGTGTTGATGTGGCTTCTTCTCGCGCTAGGGGCGGGTTGGCGATTCAAGGTGGGGCATCGGATTGCCGGGAGCGGGCCTCTCCGGCTCGACGATGGCGATTGCTCCTCAGCAAGAGTCGTCGGTCTTGCCGTCGATGAGGAGGGTTCCCCGAGGGCAGTTCTTCGCTGACCCCGTACGCTGCCCCACGGACTGGTTCATGTCACCAAAGATGCGACCGGGCCATTACCCAGAAGCCCTGCCAGGCATCCGCACGAATGCCTGGCAGGGTCCTCGGGCTGGGCTTGCGACCGCAATTGGTCGCCGTCACTAGACGTTGGCATTGCCCCGGCGCTCCTGGCGATCCTGGCCAGGACGTGCATTCGGTGTGCGACGAGGTGGGCGATGACCTGGCACAGGTCCGCACGCTCCTCGCAGAAGCAGGCGCCCCATTTGCTCCGCCCGTCCAGGAGCCTCCCGTAATCCCTTGGCCTCCTGTCACTCCGGGCCGCGCAGACTACGACGACCCTGCCGCGGTCATCCGCGGATACATCGTCGAGATGGCGAGTGGCCGTCTTGCAGGAGCGGCCGGTTGGCTGCGCGCGCTGACGTTCCACTGCGGCGAGCCCGTCGTCGAGATCAAACGCACGTGGACCACGCCCGCGATGCGTGGGCACGGCCTCGGGCGACGACTGCTGTCGGAACTCGAGCGCCAGGCATCGGCCCACGGCGCGGGCATCCTCCGGCCGGAGACCAATCATGGGCTGGCAGAAGCGATCCGGCTCGATCGCAGCTCGGGATTCGCCGAAGTCGAACCCTTCAACGACGAACTCCATACCCACCACTGGTTCGAAAAGCGCATCACCTGATCAGCGCCCTGCCGACCTCGAAGGTCGGACCGGAGGGGACCAACGCGGGCAAGTGCCGTTGTCGCCCGGCCGATCAGTCGGTGTGTTGGTTGCCCGCGAGGCGTGCCGCCACGCGGTGACGGTGATAACCGGGAAGACCTCGAAATCCACGAGGTCCGTCCAGCTCGCGATCCAGACGCCGATTACATCCTCGTCAGCGGCCTCGATCAGGCGGAAGCAGGTGTTGAGGGGAGTGTCGTCTACGACCCAGCTGTCGATGTGGACGAGGCCGGGTGGGAGCATCCGGCCCCACGCCACGGCGCGTGCGTACACGGGGGCAGGTCCGTGAGGATATCGCTCAATCAGCATGTAGCGCATGGTGATTCTCCCCGTCTCGCGGAGAATAGCTGATTTGTGTCAGAGAATAGGCGCGGGATCGGCCCGCAGCAAGGCTGACGGCGCGGGCCGATCCCGGCTCCTGTGATCAGGGGTGGCTGTGCAGTGGGCGGCCGGCCAGGGCGAGCATGGCTTCGCCGAGGGCTTCGTTCTGGGTGGGGTGGGCGTGGATGAAGGGGGCGACGTCGGTGGGGAGGGCTTCCCAGGCGACCGTCAGTTGGGCTTCGCCGATGGATTCGCCGATTCTGTCGCCGACCATGTGGATGCCGACCACCGGGCCGGTGTCGCCCGCACGCACGACTTTCACGCCTCCGGTGGTGCGGAGGATCTGACTCTTGCCGTTGCCTGCGAGATCGTAAACCGTTGTGGTGCAAGAACCGTACCGTTCGCGGGCGGCGGCTTCGGTGAGGCCGACGGAGGCCACCTCCGGGTGTGAGTACACCACGCGAGGGATGAGGTGGTCGACGACCGGGATGGGTGAGAGGCCGGCGATCTCCTCGGCGACGAACAGGCCGTGCTGGAATCCGCGGTGTGCCAGTTGGGGCCCGGCGACGAGGTCGCCAGCGGCGTAGACCCCGGACACATTGGTGCGCAGCCGGTCGTCGGTGACCACGCAGCCATTGTCGACGGCGATACCCACGGCCTCGAGGTCGGCGCTGCGCGGAGTGCGGCCCACGGCTACGAGCAGGATGTCGGCGGCGAGCGCCTCTCCGTCGGCCAACTCGACCGACACCCCGTTGTCGTCCTCCTTCGCCGCTGCGACGCGGGTGTTCGTGCGTAGCGTGATGCCGCGTCTGCGGAGTGTCCGTGTCAATTGCGTCGAACTCCAGGGGTCTTCGGCCATGAGGAGGCGGGGGAGTGCTTCGACGATGGTCACCTCGGCGCCGAAAGAACGCCAGAGGCTGGCGAATTCGACGCCGATGACGCCACCGCCGAGCACGATCGCCGAACGCGGGATGAAGCCCAACTCCAGAGCTTGATCACTGGTCAGGATGCGGGCACCGGCCTTGATGCCGTCGAGCAGGCGCGGTTGGGATCCGGTCGCCAGGACGACTGAGTCGCCGGTGTAGCGCACGCCCTCCACGGTGACCGAGCGGTCCGGCGAGTAAGCCCCGGCACCCTCCACGATCCTGATCTTGTCGCCGGAGAGCAGCCCGCGTAGTCCTTTGTGCAGGCGCTGTACGATACCGGTTTTGTAGGCGTGCAGCTCGTTTGCATCGATACCATAGACCTCGGCCTTGACACCGAAGGATCCTGCGGTGCGAGCTGTTTCGGCGACCTCGGCGGCACGCAGCAGCGCCTTGGTCGGGATGCAGCCGCGGTGCAGGCAGGTGCCGCCGACCTTGTCGGCCTCGACGAGGGTAACGGTCAGGCCCAGCTGGGCGGCGCGCAGGGCGCAGGCGTAGCCGGCCGACCCGCCGCCCAGGATCAGGACATCACTATGGGTTTCGGTCATCACAGTCTCCCCAGCGCGGCGACGGGGTTCTCGAGGTAGTCGGCGAACAGCCGCAGGAATCCGCCGGCTGCTCCGCCGTCGCACACCCGGTGGTCGAAGCTCAGCGAGACCTGGGTGAGCTTACGGACGGTGAGCACACCGTCGACCACCCACGGCCGGTCGATAATGCGGCCGATTCCCAGGATCGCGGCTTCCGGGTGATTGATGATCGGGGTCGAGCCGTCCACGCCGAAGACGCCGTAGTTGTTGAGGGTGAAGGTACCCCCGGTCAATCGGGCGGGCGGCAGCTTGCCCTCGCGCGCGGTCTCGACGGTGTCGCGCAGCGCACGGGCCAGCTCCACGGTGGTCATGGTGTCGGCGTGGTCGATGACCGGCACGATCAGGCCGCGCGGAGTCTGCGCGGCCACGCCGAGATTCACCTGCCCGTGGCGGATGATCTCGCCGTGCGCGGTGTCCACCGAAGCGTTGAGTTCCGGATACTTGGACAGGGCTGCGATGGTGAGCCGCGCCAGCAGTGCCAGCAGACTCACCTGGTCCCCGGGTGGCAGACCGTGATTGATGGCGGCGCGGGCCCGCAGCAGCTCGGTGGCATCGACGTCGACCCAGGTGGTCGCGTCGGGAATCTCGCGGCGACTGGTGGACAGCTTGTCGGCGACCGTCTTGCGCAGGCCCTTCAGCGGAATCCGCTCGGGATGGAAGCGGGCGGGGCCGGACACGGGAGCTCCGGGTACGGGCGCGGGCGGGCTCTCGACGTCAGCGTGGCTTTCGACATCGGCGCGGACGATGATGCCGCCGGGCCCGGTTCCGGTCAGCGTGGAGAGGTCGATTCCCTTGCGCAGGGCGAGGTTTCGTACCAGTGGCGAGATGACTCGAGGCGCGGACGGCGGGACCTGGATACCGGTCGATCCCATTACGTTCGGTCGCTCGTGCACCTCGGGAGTGGCGGGCGATCGGTGGGTGATGGGCACCCGCCGACGTCGGCGTGGGGCATCGAAACCGGTTCCGTACCCGATGAGCACATTGCCCGATCCTGCGCGTTCCTCCTCCCGATACTGTTCATGACCTGCCGGTGCGGCCAGTGCCGGTCCGGCCGTGTCGGCGTTCGTGCCACGGATGGTGACCAGCGGGGTGCCGACCTTCAGCGTGTCGCCCGCGGCCCCGTGTAGTTCGATCACGGTGCCCTCGAACGGAACCGGCACCTCGACCGCGGCTTTGGCGGTCTCCACCTCGGCTATGATCTGGTCGATGCGCACGGTGTCGCCGACCGTGACCCGCCATTCGAGAATGTCGGCCTCGGTCAGGCCCTCACCGAGGTCGGGCAAGAGGAAGACCTGGTCGTTCACGCGGTCACCGCCCATTGGGTATCGGGGATGTCGTTCCACTGCAGGCGGTCCACGGCGTCGAGGACGCGGTCCACGCTCGGCCGGTGGATCCGTTCGAGTTTCGGTGCGGGATAGGGAATATCGAATCCGTTGACCCGCAGCACAGGCGCCTGCAGATGGTGGAAGCACCGTTCCTGCACGCGGGCCGTGATCTCGGCACCGACCCCGGCGAATCCCTGTGCCTCGTGAATCACCAGGCAGCGACCGGTTTTTCGTACCGATGCGGTGACGGTGTCGTCGTCGAAGGGGACAATCGAGCGCAGATCCACCACCTCGAGGTCGTGACCGTCCGCGGCGGCGGCTTCGGCCGCCTCCAGCGCCACTTCGACTGAGGGGCCATAGGCCACCAGGGTCGCGTCGCGACCGGGCTTGCGCACCAGCGCTCGTCCCAGTCGGTCGTCCGCGCGCGGCTCCACCTCGGCACGAGAGTAGTAGAGCCGCTTGGGCTCCAGGAAGATGACGGGGTCCGGGTCGTCGATGGCCGCGCGCAACAGGGAGTACGAGTCGGCAACGGTCGCGGGCGTCACCACCTTCAACCCCGGGGTGTGGGCGTAGTACGCCTCACTGGAATCGCAGTGGTGTTCCACGCCGCCGATGCCGCCCGCGAAGGGGATACGGATGACCATCGGCACCGACAGCTTCCCGCGGGTTCGGTTGCGGATCTTGGCTACGTGCGAGGCGATCTGTTCGAAGGCCGGATAGGCGAAGGCGTCGAACTGCATCTCCACCACGGGCCGGAAACCCGACATCGCCATGCCAACCGCGAAGCCGATGATGCCGGACTCGGCCAAAGGCGTGTCGAAGCACCGAGTTTCGCCGAAGTCTTTGGTCAGGCCGTCGGTGACCCGGAAGACGCCGCCCAGGGCGCCGACGTCCTCGCCGAAGACGATGACGTTCTCGTCGGCGGTCAACGCATCGCGCAGGGCCAGGTTCAGTGCCTGCGCCATCGTGAGTTTCGGCATGATCAGTGCTCCTCGGCTTCAGCGGCGAGTTCGATTTCGACCTGGGCCAATTGCTCGCGCAATTGCGGGGTGGGCTCGGCGAACACGTGCCGGAACAATTCGGTCGGGTCGGCGGGGCGGTCGGCGTTCATGGCCGCGCGCAGCGCGGCCGCCTCCGCCTCGACCTCGACGGTCAGCTGCTCGTCGAAGGCGTCATCGACCCTTCCCTGGGCATCCAGGTAAGTGCGCAGGCGGCTGATCGGATCCCGGGTGAGCCACTGCTCGACCTCGGCGGATTCGCGATAGCGGGTGGCGTCGTCAGCATTGGTGTGGGCGTCGAGCCGATAGGTGTGGGCCTCGACGATGACCGGCCCATTGCCCTCGCGGGCGAATCGCACGGCCTCGTCCATGACGCCCATCATGGCGACCGGATCGTTGCCGTCGACCTGTTCGGAGCCGATGCCGTAGCCGACGCCCTTGTGCGCGAGCGAGGGCGCGGCGCTTTGCCTGGCCAGTGGCACGCTGATCGCGAAACCATTGTTCTGTACCAGGAATACGACCGGCGCGTGGAACACCGCTGCGAAGTTGAGCGCCTCGTGGAAATCGCCCTCGCTGGTCGCGCCGTCACCACACAGTGCCAGCACGACCGTGTCCCGCCCGCGGCGTTGCTCGGCGTGCGCCAGGCCCGTGGCGTGCAGGAGCTGGGTGGCCAGCGGCGTGCATTGTGGCGCGGTGCGGTGCGCGGCCGGGTCGTATCCGCAGTGCCAGTCGCCCGCGAGCATGCTGAGGATCTCGGCGGCCGGGATTCCCCGCACGGTCATGGCCATCGAGTCTCGATAGGTGGGGAACAGCCAATCGGTGGGGCGCAGGCACATCGCCGCGCTGACCTGGCACGCTTCCTGTCCACGCGCGGACGGGTACACCGCGAGCCTGCCCTGCTTGGTCAGCGCCGTCGCCTGCTGATCGAATCGCCTGCCGCGCACCATCTGCCGGTACACCTCGACCAGGCGATCATCGCCGGGGCGGGGGTAGCGGGCATCGCTAGGGGTGAGGTTGCCATCGGCGTCGAGATACTGGACGGCGCTCGCCGCGGGCAGGAACTTCTCGAACTGCCGCGCGGATGGCGGCTCAACGAGGGTCATTTCTGTCTCCGGATACGTTGATACATGGTCGAATACGGGAATTGATGTGTGCAGATCGTCTACACAGAGTCTGCGAATTGAGGCCAAGGTTCAATGAAAAACTAAATTCTGTAGATGATCTGCTCACAAGGGTGGGTTCAGGCGACAATTGGTCGTCACGCGGACCGAATCGGCCCCTGCGGCTGGATGAATGGCCCGTCCGGCGGGCTGGGGTGACGGGTCAGTCCGCCGGACGGCCGGCCGAGCTGCCCCGCGGATCGGTGTCGGTCAGCGCGTGCAAAGCGGGTCCGAGCAATTCGAGGATCGCCGGGACGTCGGTGCCGGTCAGCGCTGGCAGCGATCCGTTCGCGTGTACGGCGCTGATGCCCGCCACGCAGGCGACCGCCAGCGCCGAACGCACCGCGGCGTCGCCGGTTCCGGTGTCGGTCAGCCGTTCGACGAGTGGCGCGGTGAGTTTGTCGACCACCTCGCGGGCCCGATCGCGCGCGTCGGCGCTGGCCATCGGGTCGAGCAGTGCGAGTGCGACCGGTCCCACGCCCTGCCGTGTCTCGACGCGCCGCAACAGGGTCTCCGCGATGGTCTGCACGTCCGACAGATCCTCGACCTCGGGAAGGCGGATGGTGTCGTCGGTCGTGATAGCGGCGAGGTAGAGCCCGTCCTTGTTGCCGAAATACCGGGAGATGAGCGCGGGGTCGACGCCCGCGCGCTCGCCGATCGCGCGGATGGTGGTCTTGGCGTAGCCGCGTTCACCGAACAGCGCCCGGCTGGCCGTGAGCAGTGCCTGCTTGCGCGCCTCGGAATCGTAGGGCCGCCGCGACCGGCGCGCCGGCGCGTCGCCCGCCGCGGCGTCGGTTCCGGGCTGCGGCGGCTGTAGCGTCCGCAGGGCGTGTGCCACCACGTCGTACACCTCGAACGCGTCGGGAAAGACGGACCCGAGATTGGTGAACGCGTGTGGCGCGCGGGCGTATTCGTGATAGCGCACATCGACGCCCGCTTCGGTCAGCAGCCGGGCGTAGCGCCGGTTCTGTTCGACGAACGGGTCCCAGCCGCTGCTGATCAGTACCGTCGGGGGCAGGCCCGCGAAATCGCTGTTGCAGAGCGGACTGAGATGTGGATCAGCCGCGTCCCCCGGTGCGGGCGCGTAGCAGCGGACGATCCAGCCCAGCCTGCGTTGTTCTGCGGCGATGTCGACGACCCGCGCGGCTGCGCCCGTGGTCGGGAGCTTCTCGGTCAGGTCGTACAGGCCCGAGAGCAGGACCTGCAGGCCGATCCTGTCGGGATGCTCGCGGGCCACCGTGGTCGCGAGACTGGCTCCGGCGCTGTCGCCCCCCACCGCGAGGCGGGCCTGATCAACGCCGTGTGCCGCGGCCTGGGTGAGGATCCAGCCGAATGCGGTGCGGGCGTCGTCCAGCGCGGCCGGATACGGATGCTCGGGGGAGAGGCGATAGTCGACGGAGAACACCACCGCCGGTGTACGCGCGGCCAATTTCGCGGCAGACCACTTCGGCCGCGTCCAGTGTTCCGCGCACCCACGCCCCGCCGTGCAGATACATCAGTGCCGGTGCGGCCTCTTGCGCGGCCAGCGTGGCGGGGCGGTACATGCGTGCGAGCACAGCGCCGAAGCTATGCCCGAATACTGCGGCGGGCGTGCCGATTTCGGTCAGGGCCGCGTGGAGTTCCTCCACTTCCCGGTCGAGGCTGATGGCGACCGGCCGGGTTCACTGCGGCGTGGTTGCGCCGATCGAGCAGCAGGACTCGATATCGCGAGCTCAGTTGCTCGGCGACGGCCTGCCAGTCGGCGCCGGCCGCGCGGCTGCCGTGGACGACCAAAACCGCGGGGCCCCGGCCGATCTCGGTCACGGACAGGCGTGTGCCGTCGGCGGAAGTGACCTACATTCAAACTCCTCTTTGCGCAATGAATGTTTGTCAGCAGGTGATGAAAATTGCAGGAATGATGATGACATTCGGTGAGAACGCGAAGACCGTGTTGTGCGTCGTGGGCGATGTGATGGTCGATCGGGACGACCCGTCCGTCATCTGGACGCATGTTGATGACCTGTTGCGTACCGCGGACCTGCGGGTGGCGAACCTCGAAGGGTGCTTCAGCGACCGCACCACGCAGGCGGTTAACACCCATGGCAAGGTGACGCCCGCCCTGCGCAACCTGAGTGCACTACCCAGGATGTTCGATCTGGTGATCGGCGCGAACAACCACATTCTGGACGGCGGCGGCGAGGCCATGCTCAAGACTCTGGATGAGTTGCACAGTCTGTCTATCGCCACCTGCGGTTTCGGGCGCAATCTGGCCGATCCGCGCGCACACGATCTATCACGTGTACGACGACTTTCACGCGCCTGGGCGGCCGCTGGATATCACCACCGTTCCCTACGAACAGGATCTGGCGGATCTGTGCACGGATATCGCGGCCGTGCGCGCCGAAGCGGATGTGGTGAACGGGCAATTCCATTGGGGTGAGGCGAATCGCCCGGCGGTGCTGCTGGGATACGAGCGCGCTATTGCCCACGCCGCGATCGACGCGGGCATGGATGTAGTGCTCGGGCTGTCGGTTTAGTGCCTTGCACGATGACCCCGGATGGCCGGGTCATGCCTAGGCGGCTCGACAGCCAGGATGATGCGCAGGTGGCGGACTATCTGCGGCAGGTGACCGCCGACGAGGGAATGCCGACCAGCTATCGGCCGTTGCCGGACCGGCAGCTGGGCGGCTTCGACCTCATGGGTGTGTTGCCCACGAATGCGGCTATCCCTGCCTGACGCTCGCGTTCACGACCGGGCTCGGGAGCAGCTTGGCCAGCGCCTCCTTGAGGAGCTCGCGAGGAGGCGTGCCGCCATCGACGGCACGCAAGCAGACATGCCCATCGGGGCGGACGAGAACCGCCCCGGACGCCTCGATTCCATACCGCGCCAACCAGTCCTGCCCCTCCTCCACGACGAAGTCGCCGCCTTCACCGATCGTGTATGTGGCGGTGGGCAGTTCGCGAGCAGCCGACAAATCCTCCAGCGCCGCATGCCACTCCGTGCCCTGCGGGGTGGTCAGGAGAACGAAATCGGTGTGCAGCAGGTCGATTGTCGAGATCCGGTTACCCTTCAGGTCGCGCAGCCATACGTGCGGTGCATGCGCGCCCGGTGCGGCGGAGGGGAGGTAGTCGCTGACGATCGATGCCGGTTCGATGGTTCCATCGTCGATGATTGCCGCGGAATCGTAGATAAATCCGAATTGCTGGCCGTAGGACCAATATTGGTCCTCCTGCAAGGGAATTGCGTCGGCGATCTGCTGGCGCACCGGGCCGCCGTCGGGCCTTTCGATGCGGGCGAGCATGTCGGGATCGGTCATGACCCATCCGACCTTGGCCGACGCCTCGACGTTCCGGTGAATCTGTTCGGCGTTGAACCACGCGACCGCGCGCCGCTCCTCATCATAGGTATCGAGTACGCACTCTTCGGCGTGGCCGTGCAGCACCAGTGCGAGCTTCCAGGCGAGGTTCTGCGCATCCTGGATGCCGCTGTTCATGCCGAATCCGCCGCTGGGCGGAAGCCGGTGTGCCGCATCGCCGATCAGGAAGGTCCGGCCCGAACGGAACCTGTCGGCAATGGCGGCATCGATGGTCCAGGGGAAGACCCGTTCGAACTCGACCTCAGCCTCCGCGTCGCCGATTGCGGATCGGATCACCTCGGTGCAGCGTTCCGGCGGGTAGTCCGCGACCGATTCCCGGTTGGGATCGTATCCCCAGCTGTATACCCAGCGACGGTCGCCGTCATAGGTGAGGAACGCGCCCGTGGTGTCCTGGTTGATGATCCACCAGAGAATGTGGTTGCGATCGCCCAGATAGGGGCGGAGGTCGCCGACGAAACACGCGTTCAGCTGGTGGCCCTTGGTCGGTGAGACCGGTGCCTCGATGCCCAGCAGCCCGCGCACGGTGCTGTGCGCGCCGTCGGCTCCGACCACGTACTTGGACGAAATGCGCCGGACCGCGCCGGTTTCATCCTCGACGGTGAGCGCGACATGGTCGTCGAGCTGTTCGAGATGAGTCACGCGCAGGCCCGTTGTGAGACGGACCGACGGGAACTCACGTACCTTCTCGACGAGGAAGGGCTCGAAAACGTCCTGCGCGCACCAGGCGATCATCTCCGGGGATTCCGAGTAAGCGCGCTCGACGCGGTCGGGATCCGACATCAGATCGATGGATCCGATGTCGGCCGTATTCAATCGGGTCATGTAGCCGAAACTGGACCAGCGCTCCAGCGGCAAGTTGCCGACCCGGCGCACATCCTCCGCCCAGCCGAGCTGGCGCATGATCTCCATGGTCCGCGCGTGCAGGCCGATTGCCCGCGGATGCCGCAGCCGGGTGGTCCGGCGTTCGATCACTTCGACCTCCACGCCGCGGCGACCGAGTTCGATCGCCATCATCAGGCCGACCGGTCCGCCACCGACGATGACGACCTCGTGATCGGTTCGTGTTGTAGACATGGATAGTGCTCCTACTGGTTTTCGATCGAGGTGTTTGCGGCTAGATTTCGAAGATTGCCGAGGGTGGCGTTCAACATCGCGTAACCGGGCATATTGGCCTGGATCGCGCGATATTCGGTGAGGGTCTCGGTATTCGCGTAGGACTTCTGAAATTCGGACGCGAGAGACATCCATGTGCGCGGCACGACACCCAGCTGGGTGAAGCGGGCCATCGCGCTGTGATGCGCGGTGAGGCTTGTGCTGGCGGTCGCGTCGGCGACGATCGAGACGCCGTAGTCGCGCCGCAGGGCGCTCATGGTCGTATGCATGACGCAGCCATCGGACATCAGACCGGCAATGACCAGGTGCCGGCGTCCGGTCGCCATGACGGCCGCAGCGAACTCCTCGTCCTCGAAGGCATCAAAGGACAGACCGCGATGCTGCACTAGATGGTCCCCGAGTACCTCCGCGATCTCCGGGTACAGCACACCCCGGGGGTCGTGCTCAGGGCCGACGGAAACGATCAGCGGGATGCCGTAGGCGAGCGCCGTCTGTGCGAGAGCGCGCCCGCCGGAGACGTTTTCGGCCACGGTCTGCGACGCGATCAGCGGGGCGAATCCGCTGACGTAGTCGATGAGAACAATGCAGGTGTTCTCGGGAGTTCGGACCTCGATGTCCACTGTGATTCTCCTGAATAGGGATTCGGTGATCGTTCGGGAATCGCCCTGAACGCAGTCACTTCTCATCTCCGATCGGCGTCTCCATGACGCCGAGCCCCGTGATCTCCATTCGCACTACGTCGCCGTCGCGCAGGAACTTCGGGGGATTCTGGAATGCGCCGCAGCCGGTGGTGGTGCCGGTCATGATGACATCGCCGGGGGACAGCTCGATGACCTTGCTGAAATCCTCGATCAGGTGCGGGATGTCGACGATCATCTCGGAACTGCTACCATCCTGGCGCAATTCGCCATTGACCCAGCAGCGCAGCTGGAGTCGGTGGGGATTGGGGATCTCGTCCTTGGTGACCAGCCACGGTCCCAGCGGCGCACCGGTCGGGATGCCCTTGGCCCGCGTCATCTGTGAAAAGAGCGGGCTGATGTGGACATCCTTGAATGCCAGATCGCGGGCGGTGACATCGTTGGCGATGCAATATCCGGCGACGTGGTCGTAGGCGTTCTTCGCGGCGATGTGCCGCCCGCCGCGACCGATGACGACGGCGATTTCGGTTTCGTAGTCGAGCTGTTCGGTCTGCGCCGGGCGAATGAGCGCGTCACGCGCGCCGATTACGGTATTCGACGGCTTGAGAATGATGATCGGTTCCGAGGGGGAAGGGGCGTTCTTCATCCCCGCAGCCTCATCGACATGCGACTGATAGTTGCCACCGGCCACCAGCACCTTCTCAGGGAAAGGAATAGGCGATCCGAGGCGGGTGGTAGCGGGGTCGAGCCACGAGATCGACTGCGTGGCCGTATCGTTCGCGGTCGCCTTCTCGATCTCGGGTTGCAGCCAGTCGAGCATGGCGACCAAGGTGTTGGAGTCAACCGCGGTCAAACCGAGCGACCGCAGTAGTGGGTCCAGCGGCGCGATTCCTCGCTCCGGCACGAAGATTCCCGGACGTTCGGCCCGCTCGGGTCCGTAACTGACTATCTTCATTTTCGATTCCTAACCTTGTGGGGACGGGTCGTACTCGAGCCCAATGAATCCCGAATAGCCGATTTCTGCCAATGCCTGTGTGACCCCATCGAAATCGATGCAGCCGGTACCGGGCCGCCCGCGCCCGGGTGAGTCCGCGAACTGCACATGGCGGATCAGCGGGCCGTATTCGCCGATGGCGATCGCCGGATCGATACCCATCGTTCGCAGGTGGTAGGTGTCGAGCAGCAATCCGATATTGCCGTGGCCGCTCTGTGCGATCGCCTCGGTGACCAGCGCCGCGGTGTCGCCGATGTTCGTCAAGGGAAACCGTGGACTGTCGATGGCATTGAGCGTTTCGACGACCACCGTCACGCCCAGCTCTGCGACCCGGTCGGCGATTCCGACCAGCCTGCGCAAGGCGAGCCGGTCCTGGTATCCCGGATCATGACCGTCGATCCGATTTCCGTACAGGGCGTTGAGGATTGTGCACTTCGTGTCCGCGAGAATCTCGACGGCCGATTCCAGATTGGTCCGCACGCGTATCTCGTGGCCGGGGTCGGTCAGTAGCCCGCGCTCTCCGGCACTGGGGTCGCCCGCGTCGAGATTGAGGGCCGCCAGCCGGACTCCCGCACACCGCAGCGTCGAGCAGAAACGATCGATTTCCTCCACCGCCGGTGCCGATTGTGCGAAGGGCCACCAGGTTTCGACGTAGGAGTAGCCGTCGCCGGCAGCCGCGGCGACGCGCTGCTCGACCGGCAGCCGGGAGTACAGCATCGAGAGATTGGCCGCCCATCTCATCGAGGACCCACCTGCGCCGCCGTACTTTTGTGGTCGAGCCGGGCGAGAGCTGCCGGATCGAGCTCGCCGGCGCCGCACGCCACGGCCGCCCGGAATGTCGCGGTGGTGGCGTCGAGCACCGGTCCGCTGAGGCGGGCGTCATCACGTAGGCGATTCACCAGGTCCAAGACCTCATTCATGCCGGAGATAGTGGCGCCGGTGTGTTCTACCGCCTCGAGCTCGAGCTGGGTGAAGGCGCGCCGGAGCATGGTGCTCTCGGCCCATCCACTGAGCAGGACCTCTGCGGCGAGGCCGAGATCGATGCCAACCCGGTCGAGTACTCTGATCGCCTCGGCGGCGGCGGTCATGTGCGCGCCGACCAGCAGCTGGTTCACGAGTTTGAGTTCGAGGCCCGTGCCGGAGCCGCCGACGCGAGTGATGCGAGATCCGAAGGATTTCAACAGCGGAGTCACCTGGTCGATGGCGTCGGCGTCACCGCCGGCCATGATCGCGAGTGTTCCCTGCGCGGCTCCCGCCGGCCCGCCGGTGACCGGGGCGTCGAGGAATGCCGCACCGCGCTCACGGGCCAAGGCAGCAAGGTCGCGGGCGTTGGCTGGTGCGAAGGTGCCGTGCTCCACGAAGATCTGGCCGGGCCGGGCTCCGGCGAGCAGACCGTCGTCGCCACCGTAGATAGTCTCGACCGCGAGAGTGTTTCGCAGACAGGAGATTACGACGTGGCTGGCCCCGGCGAGCTCCCCTGCGCTGCCACACCACTGCCCGCCCGCGTTCTCCACGGCGAGTGCGTTCCCGCGGGTTCGATTGTGTACGGCGAGCTGATGGCCCGCGGCGATGATGCGGGTGGCGATCTGTGTCCCCATCGCCCCTGTTCCGATCAGGCCGACATCGAACATGCTCATCGCGCCGCCTGCAGGAAATCGAAGTCGCAGCCCCGATCGGCCTGCGTCACGTGCTCGGCGAACAATCGCGCATACCCGCGCGCCTGGGGAGCCGCCGAGGAATCGGTGCCGTCGTTTCGCTGTGGCCCTTGATGATTCGGGCCACTCTCAAGGCTGCGCCGTTCCAATTCGGCGGAGTCCACCAGCAGATCGAGGGTGTTGCGGGCGGTATCGAGCTCGATTAGGTCCCCGTCGTGGACGAGTGCGAGCGGTCCGCCAGCTGCCGCCTCGGGAGCCACGTGCAATACGACGGTTCCGGTCGCGGTGCCGCTCATCCGGGCATCGGAGATGCGCACCATGTCGGTGACGCCCTGCTCCAGCAGTTTTCGCGGAATGGGCAGGTGGCCGACCTCCGGCATACCCGGCCCGCCGATCGGGCCGGTCCCGCGCAGCACGAGCACCGATGTCGCATCGACCTTCAGATCGGGGTGATCGATCCGCGCCCGCAGGTCGTCGACACCGTCGAAAACCACCGCTCTGCCAACGTGTTTGCACAGTCCCGGATCCGCGGCGGACTGCTTGAGGAGCGCGCCGTCGGGGGCGAGGCTGCCGCGCAGCATGACCAGCGACCTCGCCTGGCCGACGGGATGAGTCAGCGTCGATAGGCAGCCCGCGATCGAGGCCGGGTCCGTCGCAGTCTCGTCCCAGCTGCGGTCGTCGCCGGACATCGCAGTCATGTCGGCGATTTCGCGCAGCCGGCCCATGAGTGCGGGAACTCCGCCATCGGCCTCGAAGTCGTGCAGGAAACGTCGCCCGGACGGTTTCACATCGGCCAGCAGGGGAGTCGAGTCGCTGAGCTTCTGCAAATGCGCCGGGGTCAAAAACAATCCGAGCCGGCCCGCGATCGCCTGCAGGTGGATCACCGCATTGGTCGAACCGCCTACCGCGCACACTGCGCGAAGCGCGTTGTCGAACGCGCTCGGTGTCATGACAGCGGCCGGGGTGATGTGGGCTCTGGCGCGTGCGACGATGGCTCGTCCGGTGTGCTCGGCGGCTGCTGCCCGCTGCGCCGAGCCCGCTGGCAAGAGCGCCGTGCCGGGCAGCGCCATCCCCAGCACCTCTGCGACAACAGCCATGGTGACGGCGGTTCCCATTACATTGCAGGTGCCGACTCCGCCGCTGAGGCAGCCTTCCAGCCGCGACCAGTCGCTGTCGGACAAGTGGCCGGTCCGGCGCTGATCGATGAGCGGCCAGAGGTTCTCGACCGCCATCGGCCGACCCTCCCAGGTCGACAGCGGGCGGGGGCCGGCCGCGAGTGCCAGTGCGGGTTTGCCCGCGCTGGCCGCACCCATCAGCTGGGCAGGCAGGGTCTTGTCGCAGCCGCCCAGCAGGACGACCCCGTCGATCGGGCTCGCGGTGATCATTTCCTCGGTGTCCATCGCCAGCAGGTTCCGCAGATACATGCTCGACGGACGTGTGAACGCCTCCGCAAGGGAGATGGTCGGGAACTCGAGTGCCAGCCCGCCCGCTGCGGTGATCCCGCGTTTCACATGCTGAGCGAGCTCTCTCAGACCTGCATTGCAGGGATTGAGCTCACTCCACGTATTGGCGATGCCGATGACCGGCCGCTGGCGGACCGTCAAGGCCGACAAACCGGTTCCACGCAGGAAGGCTCGGGTGATCAAGCCGTCCGGACCTTCCTCGGACATCAGCTCCCCACCGATTCGGTGGGTGCTTTCCTGAGACATCGTTTCCTCACCCTGCCGCGATTGCGGCAGCTTTGCTGCAATCAGGGTTGTATTGAATGGCGCTGCGAGCTCGACAGTCGGGTCTCGCGGCCGATGGGATCTCGGCACGAAGCCGAGTGATGGCTACCACAATGACATATGCGTTAGAGATTTTGGAAGAACTTTGTAGATATATCAGTGGGATCTCAGTGGGTTACACTCATGATCTCAGGATTTCAGCTGGTGAAAGAGGGGCTATGTCGCTCACCGACGAGGTGTACGAACGGATCAAGGACCAGATTCTGCGGGTGCAGCGGGCACCCGGCACCGCCATCTACGAGGCGGAGCTGGCCACCGAGTACGGGGTGTCCAAGACGCCGGTGCGCGAGGCGCTGCGACTGCTGTCGCAGACCGGGTGGGTTGTGGTGCTACCACGGAAGGGTTACCTGGTCCGGCCGGTTGAGTTGCGGGATATTCGCGATATCTTCGCGGTCCGGCGCATGATCGAGCCGGAGGTTGCCGCGGAGGCGGCGACCCGTGCGACATCGGATGATCTGGAGCTGCTCGCGCGCATGCTCGGCGAACAACACAATGCCTCGGGCACGGACGCCGCTCTGGGCGCGGCGAGCGCGTTTCACCTGGCGTTGGCCGATATCGGCGGCAATCCGAGAGTTCGGACCATTCTGCAGGACCTCACCGACGAGGTACGCCGGTTGCACTATCTACTGCCCCAGATCGAAGAACACATCACGTCAGCGGAGGAACTGCGCGCCCACGATCTGATCCTGACGGCCTTGCGGGACCGTGACTCGGAGCAGGCTCGTGAGCTAACCATCGAGCACCTCAACGAGGTCGCGCAGACGCTGGTGCGCGGGTTCTCAGGGGTTTAGACGAGCATCTCCTGGGTCGGGCCGGGATCAGTGACGGAGGAAGAAGAGTTCAGGGTCACCTGCGTCCAGGCCGTGGACGAGTCCGACGACGTGCCAGCCGAGGCGTGTCAGCAGCGACTGCATCGAGTGGTTCGAGACGTTAGTCGAGGTGAAGGGCTTCGCGGTGGTGCACTCGGCCACTGCGGCGTCGAGCAACTTTGCCCCGATGCCTCGCCGTCGGGCGTTGGGGGCGACCATCGGCACGGTGACGAAGCCCTGGTCGAAGAAGGTGCATTCCAGCACGAGGTAGCCGAGCGGTCCCGACTATCCCTCGGCCATGAGCGTGGACCCTTGCTCGCACCAGCGGCGGATCTTCGCGACGCGCTGCGCGTCACCGGCTGCTGCGGTCGAATCGATTCCCGCCAGGTCGGCCCAGTCCGAGGCATTGGCGCGGCGGATGATGAACTCGCTCGGGTTCTCGCTGCTATGTCGTCAATCGTCGCCGCTATCTCGGGAGCGTCGGTGGTGGCGGTTCGTAGTTGATGAACGACGTTGCGGGGTACCAGATTTGGGAAGCGTGGCGAGGACGTCATACATCAACATTGTGAGCAATGAAATCGACATCCTCACCGGTGCACGCTGCAGTGCAGTCGATCAGACCCACTCGGGTCCGGGACCTACGGCTTCCTCGAAGATCAGCCAGGTTCTCGTCGACCGCACGCCTGGCAGACCCTGCAGTTGTTCCAGCACGATACCGCGGAGCGCCTGATTGTCCGTGGCGCGCACCAGGACAATCACGTCCAAATCGCCGCCCAGCAGGAAGTAATGGTCGACGAACGGCAGGGTACTGAGCGAATCCGCGATACTGTGCCAGCGCTCCTGTCGAATCGACATGGCCACCAAGGCAGATGCGCGTAGTCCGGTCTTCTCATACCCGATGCGCGCCGAGAAGCCTTCGATGACGCCGGATTGCCGGAGGCGGTCGAGCCGTACATAGGCGTGGGCTCGGGAGATATGGGTTCGCTCGGCCAATTCGCGCATCGACAGTCGCGCATCGCGGGACAACTCCTGGATGATGCGCCGGTCGATCTCATCGATGCTGGTTCGGGCCGCTTCGTCGGTGGTCATATGTTTACTCTCTGTCGCTGTTCTAGGGTGCTGGAAGACTGTTTGCCGGAATTGGACGCCCACCGGAGTCTATTTGTCTAGCAATATGACGATTATGTTGTCAATGCTGCCTCGGATGGCAATTCTGAGCGGACATCTTTGCGGGTCGAGGGACGAGGAAAGGAGTTCGGGCGCTATGGAAGCGACAATGCAGAGCGCACAGACCGCTGCGCCCCGCGGTGCGCGCGTCGGAGTGGTTCGCGAAACGAACCCGGACGAACGACGCGTCGCATTGGTGCCGAAGATCATCCCGGCCCTGTTGAAGCAGGGCGTCGAGGTGATCGTCGAGGCCGGTGCCGGTCTGGGCGCGTTGATTCCGGACGAGGCGTACATCGAAGCCGGTGCGACGCTGGGTGATCCGTACAGCGCCGACGTGGTCGTGAAGGTCGCCGCACCGAACGACAGCGAGATCGCCAAGCTGTCGTCGGGGCAGACGCTGATCGGGTTCCTCGCACCTCGCAACGCCGACAACAAGATCGGCGCGCTGAAGAGCGCGGGCGTGCAGGCCTTTGCGGTGGAAGCCATTCCGCGTATCTCCCGCGCCCAGGTGATGGACGCGCTCTCCTCGCAGGCGAATGTCGCCGGCTACAAGGCCGTGCTGCTGGCCGCGTCGGAGTCCACCCGCTTCTTTCCCATGCTGACCACCGCCGCGGGCACCGTGAAGCCCGCCACCGTGCTGGTGCTCGGTGTGGGTGTCGCCGGTCTGCAGGCTTTGGCGACCGCCAAGCGCCTCGGTGGCCGGACCACCGGTTACGACGTCCGCCCCGAGGTCGCCGA